>JAZUPA010000034.1:0-42191 GCA_045604945.1 Acutalibacteraceae bacterium | reverse complement strand
TTTTTTGTATTTGTTTGTCTTGTAGGACTCGAAATTAACAGGGAGAATGGGGTCATGAACGCTGAGTCTGACAAGGAACCAGCTCTCGCCGATATAGACTCTGATTCCCTCGTGGTTATCATCAGCAATCTGCCAGTCTTTGCGCAGGACACATGCTTTTTCAAGATTTTCAAGCAGTCTCATGCCGACCTTTCTGAAATCAGGCTCAGTGATTCTGATTCTGATTTCAGCTTCCTCTGCAGGCACAGCCATATCAGCGATAAGGGAATTAAGGGTTTTGCCTTCGTTTTTCAGCTGTACGAGCTTGATTATGATAAGGGTTACAAGATAAGCGCCATCATCAAGAAAATGATTTTCTCTCAGTGCTGCATGTCCGCTGGTTTCAATTGCCAGAGGACAGTTTATCCCTTCAGCATTGAGCTCTATTGCCTTGCCTATGACATTTCTGTAGCCTCTGCGGTAGCGGTAATGCTTTCCTCCGAGAGTGTTTTCGATGAATCTCTTAAGACCCAGAGAGGTAGTTGAATCGGTAACGATTGTGCCGCCTTTGTTGCCTTCAAGAGCTATTGCGGCAGCAAGAGCAATAAGCCTGTTGCGGTTAATCTCTTCACCTTCGCTGTCAACAGCACCTGCGCGGTCAACATCGGTATCAAAAATGACGCCTATATCGCACTTGCCCTCAAGGGTAGCCTCGCAGATGGAACGCATGGCGTCCTTGTTTTCGGGGTTGGGAATATGGTTGGGGAACATTCCGTCAGGCTCAAGATAACGGCTTGCAGAAACATCCGCACCGAGAGGTGCGAGCACTGAATGGGCATAAAAGCCGCCTGCGCCGTTGCCTGCATCAACTGCAATGCGGTAGCCTTCAAGGGGCTTGTCGTAATTTGCAGCATTGATCTTTTCGCAGATAAGACCTCTGAGATAAGCGGAATATTCGCTCATGTAGTCGATCTTTTCACACTTGCCGCTGTCGGAGTTTTCGGGGACTTCGCCCTTTTCGCAGAATTCGATTATTCTATCAAGGTCCGGAGAATCAAGACCGCCGTCGGGAGTGAAGAACTTCAGTCCGTTTCTGTTGAAGGGATGGTGACTTGCGGTTATCTGTACAGAACCGTCAAGAGAATGGTCAAGAGTGATCATGAACATTGCAGGGGTGGAAGAAAGTCCGCTGTCGAGAACACTTGCGCCTGCAGAGACCATGGTGCGGATAACCGCAGCGCTTATCCTGTCGGCAGAGATTCTGCTGTCGTGACCGACTGCAAGCTTAAGCTGGCAGGGCTTCTTGCCTGTTTTTTCGCAAAGCCAGAGAATAAAGCCGGCAGTCACAGCCTCAACCACCTCATCGGTAAGCATCAAAGGCTCGCCGGGAACGCCCTCACTGGCAACTGCGCGGATATCCGTACCGCTCTTAAACTGTCTGAAATTCATATATACTACCTCCGTTTCTGTAATCATTATAGCCTTAACGCAATGCCAAGGCAAGGTTTTTAATAAAGATTGCATTTTCTGAAAAAAAGGTATACAATAACCAATACTGACATAAAGTAATATTCCGCTTTTGAATAAACCGATTCAAAGGCGCCAATAAAGAAAGGACAGAACAGAATGAGCGAATGTACCCACGATTGTTCGACCTGCAGTGCAAACTGCAGCTCAAGACAGACAAATCCTTCCGATTTCCTTGAAAAGCCCCATCAGCTTTCAAAAATCAAGAAGGTCATCGGCGTAGTCAGCGGCAAGGGCGGTGTTGGAAAGTCCCTTGTAACATCCCTGCTGGCAGTATCCATGCGCAGAATGGGCTATAATGTCGGAATCCTGGATGCGGATATCACAGGTCCCTCCATCCCCTCGGCTTTTGGCATACATCAGCGCGCAATGGGCGATGAAAACGGCATTATTCCCGCACAGAGCAAGACAGGCATCGAGGTGATGAGCCTGAATCTCCTTCTTGAAAATGAGTCCGACCCTGTTGTATGGCGCGGACCTGTCATCGGCGGACTGGTAGACGGGTGCTGGACCGATGTTATCTGGAAGGATGTAGACTATCTTTTCGTTGATATGCCTCCGGGAACAGGCGATGTAGCACTTACAGTATTCCAGTCCCTTCCCGTTGACGGCATAGTAATCGTAACAAGCCCCCAGGAGCTTGTCTCCATGATAGTCGAGAAGGCTGTAAAGATGGCTGAGCTTATGAATATCCCCGTTCTCGGCCTTGTTGAGAACTACAGCTATATCGAATGCCCCGATTGCGGAAAGAAGATTTCCGTATTCGGTGAAAGCCACATTGAGGAGATCGCGGTAGGACATCATCTGCCCGTTCTCGGCAAGCTGCCCATCAATCCCAAGCTTGCAGCTGCAACCGATGCAGGAACCATCGAGCTCTTTGAGGGCGACTGGCTTGAGGCTGCAGTAAAGGAAATTTCAGAGGGCAGAACAAAGATTGACTGACCTTTAAATCAAACAGAATAAAGGAGGGACACAGCGTGACGATATGCTCAACTTTCTGGGAAGGCATCGGAGAAACAGCTAAAGCACTGTTTCTCAGCGCCAACGGCTTCGCCTTTTTTACAAGGCTCATTCTGCCCGTTCTGGCGTTTGTAATCGTATGGCGCTGTGTCCGTTCTATGCTCAGGGGCAGACAGGAGCCTGAGGTATGGGCAAATCTCCATTTCAGGCGTGTTGGAAATTGCCCTGTCAGCCACTGGGAAAACATAATCGGACGGGCAAAGGGCAGCGACATTGTTGTGGATTTTCCCACTGTATCGAGAACTCATGCAACCCTTATAAGGGAAGAGGACGGAACGTGGACGATACACAATCTCAACGAGCGGGCGCCGCTTACCGTTGACGGAAAAAAGGTAAAGGACAGCGCAAAGGTCGTCAACGGCTCAACGGTAACCGTGGGCGGTGTTCGCGGAACCTTTACGGTGAATAATCCCGCCGCAAAAAAAGCGGAAAGAGGGAACAAAGAGCTTACACGCCGCCTCAGACCAAGAGAGACAGTGACGCTGCTGTCGGCTTTTCAGATTCTGACGGCAGTACAGATGGTTGTTGCAGGTATCGATGCAGCAAGCGTAATTGTGTGCTTTACCGTGCTTGTGGGTGCTACATGGGCATACTATATCATCATGAATATGCTCAGCAGGACAGGCATTGAGGTTGAGCTCCTTGCAATTTTCCTGACAACAATAGGATTTTCCGTTTCAGCAACCGTTGCCCCTGAAGAGCTTTACAAGCAGATGTTCTGCTTTCTTGCGGGACTGGCTGTGTTTATTGCACTTGGCTGGTATCTGCGCGACCTGAAGAGAGCAACAACCATACAGATGCCGCTCCTTGTGCTGTCCGTTGTGCTGCTTCTGGCAAACCTCGCCTTCGGCACCGTGCTCAACGGAGCCAGAAACTGGATATACATCGGCTCTCTTTCGATTCAGCCCTCAGAGATAGTAAAGGTTGCCTTCATTTATGTAGGCACCGCTACCCTCGACAAGCTGATGACAAAGCAGAATCTTTATCTTTTCATTGGCTATTCCGCCTTCTGCATAGGAATGCTTGCAATTCTCGGGGATTTCGGAACAGCCGCAATATTTTTCGCTGCATTCCTTGTAATAGCATATATGCGCTCAGGAGACCTCACCGCACTGGCGCTTATCTGTGCGGCGGTGGGCTTTGCGGCAATACTTGCCTTTAAGTTCACTCCGTATATAGCCTCCCGTTTTGCCTCCTGGGGTCATGTTTGGAGCGACCCTCACGGCGCAGGCTTCCAGCAGACCAGAACAATGAGCGCCGCAGCCAGCGGCGGACTGGTGGGAGTGGGCGTCGGCAACGGATGGCTGTCTTCCATAGTCGCAGCGGATACCGACCTTGTTTTCGGAATACTGTGCGAGGAATGGGGACTTATCATTGCGCTGCTGGCAGTATCGGGAATCGGTGCGCTGGCAGTGTTTACGGTGCTTTCAGCATCAAGAGGCAGAAGCTCATTTTATGTCATAGCGGCATGCGCCGCAATGACGGTGCTGGCATTCCAGACCATGCTCAATGTGCTGGGCTCGGTGGATATCCTGCCGCTGACAGGCGTAACCTTCCCCTTTGTGTCAAACGGAGGTTCTTCCCTTATCAGTTCATGGGGCTTGCTGGCATTTGTAAAGGCAGCAGATACCCGCAGAAATGCAAGCTTTGCAAACGCCGCGCCGCGCCGATTCACTGTGAATATTGAAGATGACGAGGAGAAGTCAAAAAAGGTGGTCAGAAAGGCAGGTGGGCGCAAGTGAAAAAGATAGGCATGCGCTCAATCGTTGTACTGATAGCAGCTGCATTTCTGGTGCTTGGACTTGGCATATATACAGTGAGATTCTTTGCATCGGGAGGCGACTGGATAGCCTTTCCCGTCAACAGCCATATTTACAGCAACGCCAATCTGACAAGAGGCACCATTACCGATGTTTCAGGCGTAATCCTGCTTGAAAAGGACGAAAACGGCAGCTCTGACTACAATGCAAGCAGGGTCGTGAGACTTTCAACCCTTCACGCAGTGGGCGACAGCAGAGGAAATATCGCATCAGGAGCACAGACTGCCTTTGCAGACCTCCTGACAGGCTATAACGAATTCAACGGAGTATATTCCCTCGATGGGGAAGGGGCAACTCTTGCTCTGACCATAGATTCAGGGGTAAATGCGGCAGCATACGAAGCGCTGGAAGGCAAAAACGGCGTAGTGGCAGTGTATAACTACAAAACAGGGGATATTCTCTGTATGGTCAGTGCGCCGACCTTTGACCCGGAAAATCCCCCTGAATCCTTTGCAGGGGCAATGTATAACGGCGTGTTTCTGAACCGCTTCATATCTGCGACCTATATCCCAGGCTCTGTATATAAGCTGGTTACTACCGCCGCGCTGCTTGAAGAGAATTTTGATTACAGCAGCTACAGCTATACCTGCACAGGCAAAGCGCCCTACGAAGGGACAGTTGTAACCTGCCCTGCGCCTCACGGTACACTCAGTCTCAAAGAAGCTCTTTCCTGCTCCTGCAACTGTGCCTATGCGGATTTAGGGCAGATTCTGGGAGAGAAAAGGCTCGGAAAGTACGCGAAAAAATTCAATCTGACAACAAAGAATGTCACCGTCAGCGGAATTACCACTGCAAAAGGCAGCGTATCTGTAAGCAATTCGGGAGACCTTGCGTGGAGCGCCATAGGTCAGGGCAATGACCTTGTAAATCCCGCGGCATTTCTTACCTTTACAGGCGCCATAGCCAACGGCGGACAGGCAGAATATCCGAATATAGTGTCCTCACTCAGGTCTTCGCTGGGAATGAAGATGTCTGTTGATTACAGAAAATCAGGCGGACGATATATGAGCAGGGATACAGCGGAAGTTCTTTCGGAGATGATGCGCAATAACGTGCTCAGTGAGTATGGAGAGGATCGATTTGCGGGCATGGAACTCTGTGCAAAATCGGGAACCGCAGAGGTTGACGGTGCAGAAGCTCATGCATGGTTTGCGGGCTTCTGCCGCAGAGAAGACCTGCCTCTTGCCTTTGTTGTGGTTGTTGAACACGGAGGCGGCGGCAGCAGAGTTGCAGGAAGTGTCGCATCCACGGTGCTTAAAAAATGCGCAGAAGAAATGAAGGTTGAATTATAGGAAAAACCGGGCAGATGCTGCCCGGTTTTCAGATTTTCAGCTGAACGTTTTCTTCGATTCCTGCAGCAAGCAGAACTCCTGCTGTAAGCAGCAGAGATGAAGCATCACATTCGCTGTCGGTAAGTGCCACCATCTCACAGGGCTCACGCACCCCGAAGACAGTGGGGATAGCCCTTTGCAGACAGAGAATCCCTCTGCCGTCATTGAGGCTTTCTGCAATCAGGGTATCCCGAGGACTCATGCCGCAGCAAACAGCTCCCAGAGAATGTCTGCCCACAAACCTTACCGCACTGCGGTTTGAAGCTTCAATAACGGGGACGACTCCATCGCCGAATCTGGCATGACGCAAGGGTGTTTTAAGGTCTCGTATTACCAGTATACCGCGGCTGAGAACAAGCTCATTGCGCCCGATATGTTCGCGCAGCACAAAATTGCCGCATAAATTCCTTTCAAGAGCGCAGGCTATCCGTGTGAGAAGTGCCGTCTGGGGCTTATCCGACAGAATTACCACAGGGAGCATAACAGTTCTCTCCAAACCTTTAAGAAATTTTCATTGAATTTAAAGACCTGATAGTGTATAGTATATCAGGAAGTATATATTATCATGTTTTCACAGCAGAGGTAATGCCGATGAAGAGTGATAAAAAATCAATAGGCAGTGCTGTTTTTGCGCTGCTTGCACCGTTGTGGCTCTTTGCGGCGCTTGTTATGGTGTACGCTGTTTCTCTTTCGGCGATGTCACATTCGGCTTCGGCTGCGATAATGTGCGCATTGATGCCCTTTGCGGTGTGTGCAGGCGTCTGCGTTTTCCTGAAATGCAGAAACAGACTGAAGGAATGGCACGTTGCAACAGCAATTCTGCTGCTTGGAATAGCGGTGAATGTGTGGTATATTCTTGCAACGCCGTGGAATGAGCGGCAGCATGATGTGTTTGTGTTTGAAACTCAGGGGCATGCAGGATATATCTACACCATGATGAAAACAGGAAAGCTTCCTGATACAAATACGGGGCTTTTCTATCATCCGCCCCTTCATCCCTATATAATGAGCCTGGCAGGAAATCTGCTTTCGGGAGCAATCAACACAACCGAGCAGGTTTTCGAAGCCCTGCAGATATTACCTGCTTATTATTCGCTGATGTGCGGCTGGGTATTCCTGAAAATACTCGATTTTCTCAAATTGCGTCAGAGTACAAAGCTGTTGTTTTTCGCAGCATTTACCCTGCATCCGACGCTTATTGTTTTTTCCGGCAGCATAAATAACGATGTCCTGTGCCTGCTGCTTTCAATGTGTACGCTGCTTTATGTGCTGCGCTTCATGGAGCGGCAGAGCATGAAGAATGCTCTTCTTGCGGCGCTCTTTCTGGGACTTGCCATGATGACAAAGCTGTCAGCGGTAACCCTTGCCCCTGTTATAGCGGTCATATTCATAATAAGAATCATATCCCCGACCGAGGGCAGAAGCCGCAGAAGCATTATAATAAATGAACTCTGTTTCGGAGCGCTGAGTATTCCTCTCGGAATGTGGTATCCCATACGCAATCTGATAAAATTCAATCAGCCTCTGGGATATGTAATGCCGATAGGCACAAGTCATCCTCTTTACTGCGGTGACAAAAGCATTTTTGATCGGTTTCTGGCAGTTCCTCTGCATGAGATAACCGAGAGTGTTTATTGCCTTCCTGAGGAGGATTTTAACATTCCTCTCTACACCGTAAAATGCTCGGTGTTCGGCGAATTTACCTTCGATTTTCCAACATGGGCAGCGACAGCGCTGCTGATACTGAACTGCGTTCTTATAGTATCCTGCATTGCTGCAGCTGTATATATAATTGTAAAAAAGCATCACGGCGGTATCCTGCTGACAGCGGTGTCTGCAGTGTCACTGATGTTTTTTATCTGGTTCAACATCAGATATCCAAACGGCTGCTCCATGGATTTTCGATATATATCAGTCTGTCTGCCTGCATCTCTGGCTGTTGCGGCAGTGGCTTTTGACTGCATTGCAGAGAGAAAGTACAGAATAATGGCCGCCGTCCCCGCAGTGCTTTTTTCTGCACTTACAGTATGTCTCTATTTGAGCGAAGAACTCTTTATTATATGATATTGAAAGGAATTTTGGAAAATGGCTGAAAAAATCAAACTTATTGCTGACAGTATAGTTGACCTGTCTCCGGAAATTATTGAAAAGTATGACATAGAGATTCGTCCCCATGCCGTAAATCTCGGAAGCGAGACTCTTCTGGACGGAGTAACTGTTTTCCCCGAAGATTGCTTTGCGTATCATGAAAAGACTGGCGACCTTGCAAAGACAGCTGCAGCTTCCCCTCAGGAATATAAGGAGCTTTTTGAAAAGTGGACAAGCCAGGGCTATTCTGTAATCGTGTTTGCGGTCAGCTCCAATATGTCCGCAGGCTATTCCTCCATCAGACTTGCCATGGAAGAGGTGGAAAACGTATACTGCGTTGATTCTGCTAACCTTTCAACAGGTGTAGGTCTCCAGGTTCTCGAGGCAGCAGACATGATTGCAGAGGGAAAGAGCGCAAAGGAAATCGTCGAGCATCTTCAGAACCTTGTCCCCAGAGTTGACGCAAGCTTCGTGCTTGACACTCTTCACTATCTGTGGAAGGGCGGACGCTGCTCAGGTGTTGCAGCTCTTGGTGCAAACCTTCTCAAGCTGCGCCCCTGCATCGAGGTAAAGGAAGGCTCAATGGGCGTTGGCAAGAAGTACAGAGGACAGATTCTCCCCTGTATTCTTTCCTATGTTGAAGACAGACTCAAGAATAACGACGACATCGAGACCAAGCGTATTTTCATCACTAACTCAGGCGGCTTTACCGATGCAGAAATCGAGCAGGTAAAGGCAAAAATCAGAGGGTGCAAGAAATTTGATGAGATCATCGTAACCCGTGCAGGCGTTACAATTTCCTGCCACTGCGGTCCCAAGTGTCTCGGAATTCTCTATATCCGCAAGACCCCCAAGGCTTAAATAATGTTATCCCCCACAGAAAAATTCTGTGGGGGATTGGTTCGTTAATGGGAATAACACGAAAAAATGCAGATAATATAAAACAGATACTGCATGAAAAATGCACAAACAAAGCTTAAATAACATGTCGGAATTAAACAAAAAGACGTAGTTTGTAATGGGGTTGTGAAGAATATAACAAGATACTGAAAAGAGTATTGACTTCTCATAAAAGTTAAGTATATTAAATGTTAATGCGCTTAACGAAATCAGGTGATAATAATGGATACACCGTTGGCTGAAATACTGCTCAGCAGGGTGGCGGGGATTGCCAGAAATGCAAACGTTCTGATAAACGAGAACATAAATCAGAGCGAAATGGTAATATTTCATATGCTGACAACAAAGGAACAGGAAACAGGAGAAAAAAGAATCCGGCTCAGTGAAATCAGCCGCGAGCTGGGAGTTTCGCGCCCGGCAGTGACCCAGTGCGTAGACCGTATGGTCAGCCGCGAAATGCTGGTGAGATGCTCGGATTCTGAGGACAGACGAGCGGTATATGTAGAGATAACAGAAAAGGGACGGGAGTTTTTCAAAGCAGAAAAAGAGAAAGCTTTGACTGTTATTGACAGGATAATAGACAGGATGGGCGAAGAGAATGCAAAGCTGCTGACTGAGCTTATTGATGAGCTGAGGAAAGCTCTTGAAGAAGAAACCGAACTTATGAAGTCATAAGAGAGATACAGGAAAGGAAAGAAGATATGTTAAAGCTTACGAATATCGTAAAGACCTACAAAACAGGCGACCAGACGGTTGATGCCCTGAAGGGCGTCAGCATGGAGTTTCGCCGCAATGAGTTTGTGTCAATACTCGGACCTTCGGGCTGCGGTAAGACCACAATGCTCAACATAATCGGCGGACTTGACAGATACACCTCAGGAGACCTTGAAATCAACGGAAAGTCCACTGTGGAATTCAGGGACAGAGACTGGGATACCTACAGAAACCATTCCGTAGGATTTGTTTTCCAGAGCTACAATCTTATCATGCATCAGAGCGTGCTTTCAAACGTTGAGCTGGCGCTGACAATTTCCGGAGTATCAAAGTCCGAGCGCCGCCGCAGAGCAATCGAGGTGCTCAACAAGGTAGGACTTGGGGATCACATAAAGAAGAAGCCCAATCAGCTGTCCGGCGGACAGATGCAGCGTGTTGCAATAGCAAGAGCGCTTATAAATAATCCCGAAATCCTTCTTGCCGACGAGCCTACAGGCGCACTTGACTCTGAGACCTCTGTACAGGTAATGGAGCTTCTCAAGGAGATAGCAAAGGAAAAGCTCGTCATTATGGTCACTCACAACCCCGAGCTTGCAGAGATGTATTCCACAAGAATAATCAAGCTCCTCGACGGCAATGTGATTTCCGACTCCAACCCTTATGACGGCGGAGAAGAGAAGACAGAGACAGAGAAAGCCCGCGAAGCAGATGCAAAGAAGGGCAGAAAGGTGGGCATGAATTTCTTCACAGCCCTTTCCCTCAGCCTTAACAACCTAATGACCAAAAAGGCAAGAACCCTCATGACTGCCTTTGCGGGAAGTATAGGAATAATAGGTATAGCGCTTATTATGTCTGTTTCCAACGGCTTCCAGCTCTATATAAACAAGGTTCAGGAAGATACCCTCTCGACGTATCCCATCGAAATAGATGCAGAAATCATTGACATGACCAATATGCTTACCTCCATGATGGGCGAAGCTGAAAGTCAGGAAGAGCATGAAGACGGATATATCTATTCAAGAGGCTCCATGCTTGATATGGTCAACATGTTCAACCGGCAGGTCAAGATCAATAACCTTGAAGCCTTCAAGAATTATATTGAAAGCGACAGCGATGTTTCTGAATATGCAAACTCTGTGCGCTATCAGTATTCCACCGACCTGCACATCTACGCTGCAGATACCAGCGAAAGAATAACCCAGCTTAATCCTTCTGATGTAATGGACCGTGTTTACGGCTCTGATATGAGCTCCACAATGAACATGATGTCCTCCATGTCCAATATGTCCGCAATGATGCAGACATGGGATGAGCTTATCGAAAACAGAGAGCTTCTTTCCTCCCAGTATGACGTGGTGGCAGGACGTTGGCCGCAGGCTTTTGATGAGGTGATTCTCGTTGCAGGCGAAGGCGGATATATCAACGAAATGGCACTTTATACCCTTGGAATAAAGGATATCACTGAGCTCGATAACCTTATGGCAAGAGCGGCTGCAGGAGAGGAGCTGTCCTCCTCTGATGTAAAGCTTTCCTATGAGGATGCTCTTAATCTGACCTATAAGCTTGTAATCAATACAGATTACTATACCGACGAAAACAAGGACGGAATATGGGAAGACCGCTCCGAGGATGTTCTTTACCTCAAGAAGCTTGTTGACAACGGAGTGGAAATAAAGGTTGTCGGTATTGTAATACCCTCCGAGGGAGCGGTGTCAACCTCCATCAACGGCGCAGTGGGATATACCCATGAGCTTACCGAATATGTGATAAATGCTGTAAACGACAGTGAAATTGTTGAGCAGCAGAAGGAAAAGCCCGAAATCGATGTTTTCACAGGACTTTCCTTTGATTTTGAGGAGCCCCAGCCTCAGCAGCCTGCAGGCACCACGGCATATCCTGCCGTCAGCGGTGCTGATATGGGTGCATACGGCGACATGAGCGGTTACGGCGACATGAGCGGTTACGGCGACATGAGCGGTTACGGTGACATGGGCTCCATGGAAGGGGTTGCGCCCCCGGCTATGGGCGGTGTTGACCTTTCCACCCTCACAGAAGAGGAGATTGCTCTTTACACCCAGTATATGACCACTGTGGCAAGAAAGAATACCTATGAAAACAATCTGGAGCTTTTCGGTGTAAGCAACCTTGAAGAGCCTTCGACCATCTATATCTACCCAAAGGATTTTGACTCCAAGGAAGCTCTCATAGATATGATTGACGATTATAATTCAGAGGCAGAAGAGGCAGATAAGATCACATATACCGACTATATCGGCATTATGATTTCAGGCATGAGCACAATCATAGATACCATTTCCTATGTTCTCATTGCCTTTGTTTCCATCTCTCTCATCGTTTCCTCCATCATGATCGGTGTTATCACTTATATTTCTGTCCTTGAAAGAACCAAGGAAATAGGTGTTCTTCGTGCAATGGGCGCATCCAAGAAGGATATTTCCAGAGTTTTCAATGCAGAGACGCTGATAATCGGTTTTGTATCAGGTGCAATCGGTATCCTCTCCACAATCGGACTGTGCATACCCATCAACATCATTATCGATAGCCTTGCAAACATCGGCGAGGTGGCACAGCTGCCCCTGACAGGCGGTATAGCACTTATCGTTATCAGCATGGTGCTTACTGTTGTGGCAGGACTTATTCCCTCAAGAGTGGCAGCAAAGAAGGATCCCGTGGAGGCTCTTCGCACCGAATAATAAACTATTGCCAAAAATGCGTAATTATTGTAAAATACACCTTATGGGGGTGTAGCGGTTGTTTGGCTATGTTGTTGCAAACTCCTGCAAGCTGACGCAGGAGCAGAAGACGGAGTACAAGGAATGTTACTGTGCGGTCTGCAAGGCTATAGGTGACGGTTACGGTCAGCTTTGCAGACTGACACTGACCTACGACATGACCTTTCTGTCACTGCTTCTTGAGGGAGTATATACCCTGCCGAAGGAACACATGAAAATCCGCTGCATGGCGAACCCCTTCAAAAAATGCTTCTGCAGCCGCAGCGAAGCTTCCGAGTACGCAGGGGCAATGAATGTGCTGCTTGCCTACTATAATCTGCTTGACAACTGGTCGGATGACAGAAGCATCCCGTCACTTGCCTTTGCCCGTACAATCCGCGCAAAAAAGCGCAGGGTTGAAGAGCAGTACCCGAGGCAGAGTGAAGCGGTGAAAAGCTGTCTCAGAAAACTTTCCGAAACAGAAAAATCAGGGGTGCTCAACCCGGATGTTCCATCGGCAATTTTCGGTGAACTGATGGGTGAACTGTTTGCCTGGAAAGAGGATGAGCATGCTGAACAATTGAGAGCATTCGGCAGAACTCTGGGCAGATTCATCTACATAATGGATGCCTGCATGGATTTCAGAAGTGACCTGAAAAAGAAAAAATACAACCCCATGGCGCAGTTTTCTTCGTTGGATTTTGAACCGACGCTGACGCTTCTGATGGGAGAATGCTCACAGGAATTTGAAAAACTTACAATCAGTGAAAATAAAGAACTGCTTTCGAATATAATATATTCAGGCGTATGGACGCGCTGGGAGCAGGCGAAGAGGAAGGAGGAGAAGCGCAAATGACCGATCCTTACAAGGTGCTGGGGGTCTCAAAGGGAGCCAGCGAGGCAGAGATAACAAAAGCCTACCGCAAGCTTGCAAAAAAATATCATCCCGACCTCAATCCGGGAGATGAAGCTGCAGCAGAAAAGATGAGAGAGATAAATGCAGCTTACGATATACTCAAAAACGGCGGCCCCACAGAGACGAACTCGGGCTACAGCGGCGGTTATTCGGGCGGTGGCTACGACCCCTTCAGGGGTTACGGCGGATTTGGCGGATATACAGGCTACGGCGGCTACAGCCAGCAGAGCTCATCCCAGAGAAGCTATACCGAGATGGATTCGGTAAGAGCTTACCTCCGCGCAAACCAGTATGCGCAGGCGCCTCATGTTCTTTCCGAAATTACCGACAGAAATGACGAATGGTATTACTACAGCGCAATAGCAAATTACGGCGCAGGAAATACCATAACCGCACGAAATCATGCCCAGACCGCGGTAAACATGAATCCCAACAATCAGGAATACCGCCGTCTGCAGGCGATTATCGAACATGGAGGTCATGTATACAGTCAGCAGAGCCAGAGCTTCGGGCTTCCCAACGCATACTGCAATAATGTGTGCTGCTCTGCCTGTCTGTCACAGCTTTGCTGTTTCTTAATGAACGGCAGCTGCTGTTATGGTCTCGGGTGTCCCTGAAAGGAGTAAGAACCTGACAGATGATGAACAGAATACAAAGATTTTTTTACGGACGCAACGGCACAGACCAGCTCAACGTTTTTCTGCTGGCAATCTATCTGATATTCGCCATCGTGACGATGTTTGTCAGGTGGCAGATATTCTACATTATAATGCTTGTGCTGTTTGGCATAACCCTGTGGAGAAGCCTGTCAAAGAATCTTGAAAAAAGAAGAAAGGAAAATGAATGCTTCCTCAGAATATGGAAGCCTGTTGCGCAGTTTTTCAAGCTTCCTTTTCTCAGAATCAGAGACAGGAAAACCCATAAATATGTAAAATGCCCATCCTGTAAAAAGTACATGAGAATCAGAAAGGGCAAGGGCGAAAGAGAGATTAATTGCCCTATCTGCAACAAGAGATTCAAAGTAAAATCATAGAAAAAAGACGGTGGTAAACCCACCGTCTTTTTGTTGTATCAGAGATAAATATTACCTTGAGTAATCAATTACTCAGCATAATCGCCGTTGTAATTGACAAGGACAACGCTGTCAACACCTGAAATGGAGCTGATGCCCTCAACAAGATTGCGCTGAACATTTCTTGCGGAGATCTCGATGATAACCTCTGCAACACCCTTGCGGATGGTCTTGTTCTTTACGTTGCCGTGAACGGATTCGATAACCTTGTCGATTTTGGGACCTGCGCCGGGAACATACTTGATGATCAGCAGATATGCTCCGTCCTTACTTCTGAAAATAAGGGAAACGAAGCAGAGCAGGGCGATGAGAACGGTGGAGATAAGAGCGAAGGTGAACTGATGCGCACCGACGACGATACCGACCGTAATAGCCCAGAAGAGGAACATGATATCAACGGGGTCCTTTATCGCGGTACGGAAACGTACGATAGAAAGAGCACCGACCATACCGAGGGAAAGAACGACGTTGGAGCTGATGGTAAGAATGATGACACAGGTGATGACCGCCATCATGACCAGAGATACATTGAAGCTGAAGCTGTAGACCGCACCGCGGTAGCAGATTTTGTAAACTGCAAAAATCACAAGACCTAGCAGAAGTGAAAACAGCACAGCAGCAATAGCGCTGCCTATATCCAGCTGATTCTCTGTAAACTGGCTGAGAAATTTATTTTTGAAAATATCACTGAAGTTTGACTGGTCCGACTGTAAAAACAGATTCATAAGGAATCTCCCTCCTGTAGTATAACTCCTTTGCTCTTCGGCAAAGCACATATTTTGAAATCGCCATAGGACGTTTATCAACTTTTTTCAGTTCCTTGCGGATGAAATTGGGAAGGAAATCGTCATATTTGACCTCAAGAACGAGCGTACCGGGCTCGAGAGTGGGGGCGGTAATAATTCCGCTGTCGAAAATATCGAAGCTGTCGATACCTGCGCGAATATCCTTGTCAAAGGTGATTCGCACATTGCCCGCGTCACAGACGAAAGCTTCGCGCTCATAATCAACGATGACACGGGGCTTGAGAAGTCTGCACCGTGCATCAATATAACCTGCGCGCAGCGCTGAGTGCTTGGAATTGATCATGAAATCATAATTTGTATTTATCATACAGGCGCACTCACTGCGCGAAATCGGAGCGGAGATCTTCGATATGTAATCGCCGAATTTATCCTTGATTTCGTATTTGATAACGCTGTCAGAGCCGTTGTAAATGCGTATGCGGTGCTTTCTGCGCCGACCTATACCGCTTTCCTTTCCGACATAGCTGTCATCATGGATATCATCAAAGTAGAGACTTCTGATGGTATAGCCGTCTTCGCCTGAATTTGCATCAGGCTCAAGGATGGAACAGAGAGAAGCTCTGAGATCATAATAGTCGCGGTAGGTGATCAGGAATTTCAGCTCGTGCCGCAAAAAACGCGAACCGTACTGCAAGCAGCATCACTTCCTTTACGGTAGGATAAAGAGAGATCAGTCAGCGATGACCTCGCCGTAAACAACGCCAGCACAGCCTGCAGCGTTGGATTCATCGGTATCAATGTGCATGGCAGCAGCGAAGTTGGGGTTGACTCTTACAACAACATCACCGAAGGTGGTGGTTCTGCCGTCGGTCTCGATCTTTACCTCTACGATCTGCTTGTCAGCAACGCCGAAAGCCTCAGCATCAGCGGGGGTGAAGTGGATGTGGCGCTTTGCAGCGATGACGCCTTCGGTAAGCTCAACTTCGCCGCAGGGACCTACGAGCTTGCAGCCGGGGGTGCCTGCTACATCGCCGGATTCACGGATGGGAGCGATGATACCGATCTTGCGAGCGTCGGTGAGGGAAAGCTCAACCTGAGAAGCGGGTCTCTCGGGTCCGAGGATGGAAACGCCGGGAAGCTCTCCCTTGGGACCTACAACAGTAACTCTCTCTTCGCAGGCAAACTGACCGGGCTGGGAGAGATCCTTCTTCTTGGTGAGCTGATGATCAGCGCCAAAAAGGATTGCAAGATGCTCCTTGGTGATGTGAGCGTGACGTGCAGAAGTTTCAACTAATACTTTCATGATAATTAACCTCCATATTCTGAGTGGTAATTCAATATTACGGCACAGTGAAGAAATGCCGAATTACTACTTATAACATAATAACGCAAAACTCGATGAATTTCAATAGATTTGTATTGATTTGAAGGCAGAATATCCAATATAATAGGGGAGAAAGGAATGATAATATGAATGATAAGCTTTCAGCGCTTCGTGAAAAGTGCCTTGAGTGTGATAAATGTCAGTTGTGCAAGGAGAGAACAAACCTTGTTTTCGGTGTAGGAAACCCCGATGCAAAGGTGCTGTTCATCGGAGAAGGTCCCGGAGAGCAGGAGGATCTGAAGGGAGAGCCATTTGTGGGCAGAGCGGGCAAGCTGCTCGACCTCATGCTTGACGCAGTGGGGCTCAGCCGCGAGAAGAATATCTACATTGCCAATATAGTCAAATGCCGCCCTCCCAAAAACCGCGACCCTGAGCCTTCCGAGCAGGAAGCCTGCATTGAGTGGCTGAGAGAGCAGGTCAGGATAATCCGCCCGAAGATAATTGTGTGTCTTGGCAGAATTTCGGGCATGAAGATAATCAATCCCAACATGAAGATTACCAAAGAACACGGGATTTTCACCGAGAAGAATGGTGTTCTGATGATGGCAACACTGCATCCTGCGGCACTCCTGCGTGACCCCAGAAGAAAGCCCGAGGCATTCGAGGATTTCTTGAAGCTCAGAGATAAAATAAACGAAGTCTGCCCCGAGACATGGTCAATGGAGATGCCGAAAAATGATAGTAATTGACGGTAACTGGGTGCCTCAGGGCATGAGTGACAGGGATGCCATAGTAAAAACTCCGCTGCAGCTTGAAGAATACATAAAGGAAGTGGGATTCCTGCCGCTTTTCAGTGCTGCGGGGACACCAGACTTTTCTGCAGAGGCTGTCTGCCCCAATGACCACTGGTGGACGGGCGACGCGCTTGATGTCTGGAATTGGCGTGCTGTTATTGCAGAGAGAGGAAATGTTGCCTACGGCAAATTCTTCGGAAATAAATCGGGTTTTATATCAAAGGAATGGTTTCCCGTATTTGCTGCATACCGCCGCGACGGATACGATTTTGATGCAAGGTGGGACGATGACCTTGCATCCCTCAGACAGAAAAAGATAATTGACACTCTTGAAATCCACAGAGAGCTTCTGTCTTCCGAGCTCAAAGCCCTTGCAGGCTTTGGAAAGGATGGAGAGAAAGGCTTTTCCACCGTGACAACGCAGCTTGAGATGCAGACATATATCGTAACCCGCGGTTTCCGACAGAGACGGAATAAAAAGGACGAGCCCTACGGCTGGGCGGTAGGCATTTATTCCCTTGCGGAGGATTTGTTTCCCCATGAGCATATCGCCTCCTGCTACAGAATGAGCGCAGAGGAAGCTTTTGAAAAAATACTATCACAGGCACAGAGAATCGCCCCGAAAAGCGATCTGAAGGCTCTGAAAAAGCAATTGAAATGAATCGCTGACAACTTTCATGTGACTTGTTTTCTTGTGAGATTTATTCCTGCGATGGGATTTCAAAGGGATGCAATCCCTTTGACGGGTTTTCAAGGGCAGAGCCCTTGAGCAGGGGATGGGGGCGCAGCCACCAACTCATCATATATTCAAAGCCCCACGGATAAAACGTGGGGCTCTTTTTCTCAGCTCAGCTCAAACATACCTGTATAAAGCTGATAATACTTGCCCTTCTGAGCAATAAGATCTTCGTGGTCGCCGCGCTCGATGATTCTGCCGTTTTCAAGAACCATGATGGCATTGGAGTTTCTGACAGTGGAAAGTCTGTGAGCGATAACAAAAACCGTTCTGCCTTCCATCAGCTTATCCATACCCTTTTCAATGAGTTTTTCCGTACGGGTATCGATGGAGCTTGTAGCCTCATCAAGAATGAGAACAGGGGGGTCTGCAACAGCAGCGCGTGCAATAGCCAGAAGCTGTCTCTGACCCTGAGAGAGGTTTGCACCGTCTGCGGTGAGCATTGTGTTGTAGCCCTCGGGCAGATGCTCAATGAACCAGTGAGCATTAGCGACCTTTGCAGCGGCAATACATTCCTCATCTGTAGCGTCAAGATTTCCGTAGCGGATATTTTCCATTACAGTACCCGTAAACAGGTGGGTATCCTGAAGAACCATTGCAAGAGAACGTCTGAGGTCATCCTTCTTAATCTTGTTGATGTTTATTCCGTCGTAGCGTATCTTTCCGTCGGGGACATCATAGAAGCGATTGATAAGGTTTGTGATAGTTGTCTTGCCTGCGCCTGTGGAGCCGACAAATGCTATCTTCTGACCTTCATTTGCATAAAGGGAAATACCGTTGAGAACAGTTTTGTTTTCTTCATAACCGAAGACAACATCCTCAAACTCAACCTCACCCTTGAGCAGAGTATAAGTGACAGTGCCGTCGCCGTGGGGATGCTTCCATGCCCATACGCCTGTACGTTTTTCGCTCTCGGTGATATTGCCCTTCTTGTCAACCTTTGCATTTACCAGTGTAACATAGCCGTCATCAACTTCGGGCTCTGCATCGATGATCTCGAAAATTCTTTCCGCGCCTGCAAGTGCCATGAGGATGGCGTTCATCTGCTGGCTCATCATGGATATGGGACGGGCAAAGTTTCTTGTATAGGTAAGGAATGCAGCCAGAGTACCCAGGGAGATGCTGCCGGTCATTATGGCGATTACCGCACCGACGAGAGCGGTGATTGCATACTGGGTGTGACCGAGGTTGTTCATGATAGGGCCGAGAATATTTGCAAAGGTGTGTGCGTTGGTGGAAGCCTTTGCAAGATCTTCGTTGAGGGAGTCAAATTCCTCCTTGACCTTATCCTCGTGGCAGAAAACCTTGACAACCTTCTGACCTTCTATCATTTCCTCGATGTGACCGTTTACCTTGCCGATGTTTTTCTGCTGCTCCATGAAATACTTGCCGCTCTTCTTGCCGATGGTGCCGACAAGGAAGAGAATTACAAAGAGCATGAGAACTACCAGAATGGTAAGCTGCCAGCTGAGAATGCACATCATAACGAAAACAGAGACGACTGTAAGCATGGAGGTTATGAAGTTTGTTATGGTATTGCTCATGAAGTCGCGCAGAGCATCTATGTCGTTGGTGTAGCGGCTCATGAGCTCGCCGTGGGTGTGGGTGTCAAAGAATTTGATGGGAAGCTTCTGCATGTTTGAGAACATTTCTGTTCTGATACGCAGAAGGGTGCGGGTGGAAACATTGAGCATAAGTCTGCTTGCTATTACATTGAAGGCAACGGAGCAGATGTAGATAGCGGCAATGATTGCAGCAGTGCTGATGAGGTTGTCAAAACGCACCGATGAAGGAATGAATTCGGCGCCTTCCTCAATGCTTATGCTGTCGATAAGAGGTTTGAGCAGATAGGTTGCAGCGACCTCAGCCACTGCAACGACTATGACAAGTGTCAGAATGATTATCATGCTGAACTTGTACCGGAACATATAAGAGAGCACGCGTGCGAGTGTTTTGCCGGCGTTTTTGGGCTTAGGACCGCCTGCCATGCCTTTTTTGCCGCCGGGTCCGCCCATTTTAGGTCCTGCCATTATTCCTGCTCTCCTTTCTGCTGAGATTCGTAAACCTCACGGTAGATTTCATTGCCTGCCAAAAGCTCATCGTGAGTACCGACAGCATCTATTCTGCCGTTGTCCATGACGATTATTCTGTCAGCATCGGAAACAGAGGAGATTCTCTGTGCGATAATGATAGTGGTAGTATCTGCAAGCTCTGTTCTGAGAGCCTCGCGGATGGATGCGTCTGTTGCAGTGTCAACAGCGCTGGTGCTGTCGTCGAGGATGATTATTCTGGGCTTCTTGAGCAGTGCGCGGGCAATGCAGAGACGCTGCTTCTGTCCGCCGGAAACGTTGACGCCGCCCTGACCGAGCTCGGTGTTGTAGCCATCGGGGAAGCTTTCCACAAAATCGTGAGCACAGGCGGTTTTGCAGGCAGCAACAATCTCTTCGTCGGTGGCATTTTCGTTGCCCCAGCGCAGATTTTCAGCAATCGTGCCGGAGAAGAGAATATTTTTCTGCAGAACCATTGCAACGCTGTTGCGAAGCTCATCGAGGGAGTATTCACGAACATCCCTGCCACCGACCTTTACGGTGCCGCCAGTGACATCGTAAAGACGGGGGATAAGCTGCACGAGGGTGGACTTTGCCGAGCCCGTACCGCCGATAATACCGATAGTTTCGCCTGATTTGATATGCAGGTCAATGTTTTCGAGAGTGAGATTTTCGGGATTCTTTGAATAACTGAAATCAACTGATTCAAAGTCAATGCTGCCGTCGGCTACTGTGATATCGGAATTAACATCGGGAATATCCAGTTCCTCGTCGAGCACCTCGGAAATTCTGGAAACAGAAGCACGAGAGAGGACGATGTTTATAAGAATCATACCCAGCATGAGAAGGCTCATGAGAATCTGTGAAATATAGGAAATAAAGCTGATAAGCTGACCGCTTGTCATGGTGCTGTCAACGAGATAAGGTTCAACGCCGCTTTCGAGAGAACCGTTGATGACCATGGAGCCGCCGAAAAGAAGAACAAAAACAATACAGGCATACATGCAGAGAGACATGACAGGCATACCGTAAATAAGAAGCTTTTCTGCTCTTATCTGCATATTGCGAAGGTCATTTGCTGCTTTGCGGAACTTTTCGTCTTCGTGATCGCCCCTGACAAATGCCTTGACAACGCGGATGGCAATAAGGTTTTCCTGAACAGTGCCGTTCATGTTGTCAACCTTGGAGAGCATAGCCTTGAAGCGAGGATATGCAAACACCATCAGGATTACAAGCACTATCAGCATAACAGGCATGATAACAGCAAAAACCATGGACAGGCTGCCGCTGAGCTTGGTTGCCATGATAAGTCCGCCCACCATCATAAGAGGAGAGCGTACAGCCATTCTCAGAAGCATTGCAAAGACATTCTGAGTGTTTGTAACGTCAGTGGTCAATCTTGTGACCAGGGATGCGGTGGAAAAATGGTCGGTGTTTGCAAAGGAGAAATCCTGAACCTTGTAGAAAAGTCCCTGACGGAGATTTTTTGCAAATCCCGCGCCTGCAACCGCAGCGCTTCTTCCTGCCATAGCTCCGCAGAAAAGAGAGAAGAGTGCGCAGAGTATCATAAGTCCGCCCATAAGAGCGACGTAGCCTATCTGATCGCCTCTGGAAGTAAATGTTCCGTTGACATTGTTGATACCGTTGTCAACGATAAGTGAGATAATGAAAGGAATCAGTATCTCCATGCCGACTTCGCCCAGCATGAGTATTGGCGTAAGTATGGCGCTTTTCTTGTATTTCCCTACAAAGGGCAACAGCTTCTTAATCATTGTCAGCATCATCCTCCTGATTTAATGCAAATTTCTTTTCGTTGTCGGCAACCTCGCCGGCAAGAGCAGCAATGACCCTGGGACCGTTGCGGTCGGGGTCGCCGTCCAGATTTACTATGATGCGGTTCAGATAGGAAACAAACTCATCCGTTTCTTCTTCTGTAAACCCTTCAAAAGCCCGGGAGTCTATTTTTTCAAAGGTCTCGCAGCATCTGTCGCATATCTCAACGCCCTGCTCTGTAATGGAAAGCCGATTGCAGCGAGCGTTGTTTTCGTCTGTCCTTCGGGCGATAAGCCCTGCTTTTTCAAGCCGTTTGGTGGATACCGCAACAGAAGCGGGGGAGACCATCAGCATATCTGCAAGCTCCTTCTGGGTGCATCCGTCGTTATTGCGTACAGATACAATTATAGGAAACTGCCCGTGATATATGCCGATATCCTCCTTCTGAGCCGCAAGCCTTCTAAGCAGCTTTATCTGAGTGATTTTACCGAATATATCCCGTTTTTCAATAGCCAAGCTGTCACCTCCCGAACAAGAATTAGCCGGTTAATAATTAATCGTTTAACTGTCTGGTATTCTAGCATATCAACATCTTGAAGTCAACAGTACGGATTGTCAAACGTGTGCAATCAATTGTGCGAAGTTTGTGAAAAAACAACAAAAGCAGGCACCCTCTGAGAGGGTGCCTGCGCCGTATAAGCATATTATTCTTCGCCGTGACCGGTTTTGCGCTGGATGAACTTGATGAATTCAACAATGGGGATGATAGTGATCGACAGACCCATTGCAATGCCGTACTCAACAAGACCGATATCAGCAAACTCGAATACATCTCTCAGGAAGGGGATGAATACGATAGCGGTGCTGAGAAGAAGAGAGAGAAGCATTGTACCCCAAAGCAGATAGTTGTGGCTCTTCATGGAGAAGACAGACTTTCTTCTGGAGCGCATGTTGAAGGAATGGAATACCTCAGTCATGGAGAGGGTAAGGAATGCCATTGTAATACCGTGCTGGCTTTCACCGTCGGCAAAATCATTGCCCATGGCACGACCGATGGCATAAGCAGCAATGGTAAGAGCAGAAACGATAGCGCCCTGAAGCAGGATATCAAACAGCATGCCACCTGCGAAAACGCCCTCGTCAGACTTTCTGGGTGCGCGATTCATAATATCCTTCTCTGCTTTTTCGGTTCCCAGTGCGAGAGCGGGGAAGGTATCGGTAATAAGATTTATCCAGAGAAGATGAGGTGCCTTGAGGATAGTAAATCCGAAGATTGTGGAGACGAAGATGGAAATAACCTCGGAGATGTTGGAGGAAAGGAGGAACTGGATTGTCTTGCGGATGTTGTCGTAAATTCTTCTGCCTTCCTCAACAGCGGGTACGATAGTTGCAAAGTTGTCGTCAGCAAGAACCATATCAGCGACATTCTTTGTGACATCAGTACCTGTGATGCCCATGCCAACGCCTATGTCGGCACTCTTGATGGAGGGAGCATCGTTGACGCCGTCACCTGTCATAGCGGTGATCATGCCCTTGGAGCGCCATGCATTGACGATTCTGGTCTTGTGCTCGGGCTGAACTCGTGCATAAACAGAATAAAGCTCAATGTCTTCAGCCAGCTGCTCGTCGCTTATCTTGTCAAGCTCAGCGCCGGTGATGGCCTTCTTTCCGCCGTCAAGAATACCGAGGGTATTTGCAATAGCGGTAGCGGTGTCGATGTGGTCACCGGTGATCATAATAGGACGAATATGAGCGCTGCGGCATTCTTCAACAGCAGCCATAACCTCAGGACGGACGGGGTCGATCATACCCACGATACCGACATAGCAGAGCTCCTGCTCAAGGTAGGTATCCTCATAGCTATCGGGAGCGTTGTCCCAGTATCTTACAGCAGCGCAGAGCACGCGGAGAGCTCTGTCAGCCATAGCCTTGTTTTCAGCGATGATAGCTGCTTTCTTCTCTTCCGTCATAGGCACAGCCTTACCGTTTTCAAGGCAGGTGGTGCAGCGGCTGAGAATAACGTCTGTAGCGCCCTTGGTATACTGAACGATTTTGCCGTTTTCGTCGTGAACGGTGGTCATCATCTTACGCATGGAATCAAAGGGAGCTTCGCCGATTCTGGGAGCAGCAGCTTCAAGAGCAGGCTTTGCCATATCCATCTTGTAAGCATGATTTACAAGAGCACATTCGGTGGGGTCACCGATATCGGAGTTGCCTGTTTCCTCGTTGAGAACAGCATCGCAGCAGAGACACATTGCCTTTGCAAGAAGAGCCTTGTCTTCGGAGGAATCCTCGACAACAGTCATCTTGTTCTGGGTGAGAGTACCTGTCTTGTCGGAGCAGATAATCTGGGTGCAGCCGAGAGTTTCAACTGCGGTGAGCTTGCGGATGACTGCATTCTGAGCAGACATCTTTGTAACGCCCATTGAAAGGACGATTGTAACAACTGCAGCGAGACCCTCGGGAATTGCTGCAACCGCAAGAGAAATTGCGGTCATGAAGGTGTTCAGAATCTGATCGCCTCTGAAAAGACCGATGAGGAAAATAACGACACAGATTCCGAGAACAAGGAAAGTAAGAATCTTGCTGAGCTCAGACAGCTTGCGCTGGAGGGGAGTCTGACCTTCCTCTGCGGTAGCGATGGCATCTGCGATCTTACCCATTTCGGTGTTCATGCCGGTGCCGGTAACGATCATCTTGCCGTGACCGTAAACAATGGTGCTGCCGGTGTAGACCATGTTCTTGCGGTCGCCGAGAGGTACTTCACTGTTTTCTCCGCCGCCGATTATTTCGACCTTCTTGTCGACGGGAACAGATTCACCCGTAAGAGCAGCCTCTTCAGCCTTCATGCTTGCACATTCAAGTATACGGCCGTCAGCAGGAACGGCATCGCCTGCATCGAGGATAACGATATCGCCGGGAACAAGGTCGGCAGCAGGGACAACAACAGACTTGCCGTCACGGATTACCTTTGACTGAGCGGCGGTCATTTCGGAAAGAGCTTCAATAGCAGCCTCAGCCTTGGATTCCTGAACAACGCTGAGGATAGAATTGATGATAACAACGATAAGAATGATAATTGCATCGGTGGGGACAGCGGCGCCGGGACCTTCATGCTCAAGAATCTCAGTGACGGCAGAAACTGCTGCAGCAACCAGAAGAACAATGATCATGGGGTCAGCCAGAGATTTCAGAAATCTCATGATAAGGCTTGTCTTTTTTGCTTCGGCAAGCTTGTTGGGACCGTACGTTTTAAGGCGTTCAGCAGCTTCATCGCTGCTCAGTCCGCTGTCGGAAGAACCCTGCGCACTGAGAACATCAGAGGCATCCATTAAATACTCTTTCATTGATTTCTATCCTTTCTCGGTAAATAAAGATTACGGGGAATATTCTACACCAAATCAAATGGTAAATCTATAGAATAAATGTGTTTTTTTCAAAATATCGGACAAATCACAGAAAATGTATAAACTGCGTAGAAAACCGCCCAACCATGCGGCAGGACGGTTTTGAAACGCTTAAAATCGAACAGGGGGAAGATGGATACCTCAAAGCGCATATTCATGCGCTTTGAGAGACTTTTTCCCATTTACTCACCGAAACGGTTCATAACCATACCTGTGATGAGCTTCGGATAGAAATAAGTGGACTTCTGAGGCATCTTTTCTCCTGCAGCAGCAACATCACGGATCTCTTCAACTCTGGTGGGATTGAGGATGAAGGAGCACTGGAACTTACCGCTCTTTACGCCTTCGATAGCCTCATCAAATACTCTTGTGTAGGTAAGGTTGATCTGAGCTGCCATGTTGGCCTTGTCAATGCCCAGGCAATCCTCGAGAACGAGAGAGTGGAGAACGCTTACGTCAAGACCGCGAAGTGCATCGGAGCATTCGGGAAGAACGTTTGCCATGACAGCGATATCGCGAAGAACGAGAAGATCCCACTCATCGCCGCCGCAATACATTGCGTAAGCCTTTTTACCTTCCTTGTAGTAAGCATCAAGCTTATCCTCAATGGTATCAACGCCGCTCTCATGGGTGATGTCAAAGTTTTCTGCAGCCTTTGCAAGAAGAGCGTCCTTATCAAAGTTTTCGAGATCGCGGACAAGTCTGTGGGTGGGGAATACGACAAGACCGTCGTTTTCCATATCAACAAGCATCATCATTATGTAATCGCTGTCAGCGCCTTCGGGAGTGCCGTTTTCACGGCAGTAGTTGCGGTAGTTGATACCGGTCTCATAGCGATGATGACCGTCAGCGATGTAGAGCTTTCTGTCTGCAAAATCAGCGCAGAGCTTTGCAACGGTAGAGGGATTGGATACGATCCACATGCGGTGAACGATGCCTGCCTCATCGGTAAGCTCGAGGTCGGGAGTGCAGTTGGAGCACTCATCGATAAGGGACTTGGTCTTACCCTCTTCGTCCATGTAGAGGGAGTATATCTGAGAGAAGTTGCAGCCGGTAGCCTTCATAAGGTTAAGGCGGTCGGTCTTTGCCTTGGAGAGGGTCTCCTCATGAGGAAGTACGATGCCCTTGTCGAATTCTTCCAGCTTGACAGCAGCGATCATGCCCTTGATGGTCATGACGGTATCTTTGACTCTGAATTCTTCTTCGTAGATGTAGACAGCCTCTTTGCCCTCACGGATGAGGGTGCCGTCAGCGAGCCATGCCTTGAGGACTTCGCCTGCCTGAGCATAGGGGTCGTCGCCCTTGGGGAGCTCAAGACGGATTACGTTGTGCTCGTTGGTTTCAAGATATGCAAGGCGCTGCTCCTCGCTGATAATGTCATAGGGAGGACAGGTAAGGGATTCGAGAGTGCCTGCAGCTTCGGAGAAGCGCATGCCGTTAAAGCCTTTAACAATAGCCATGTTGACTGCAACCTTTCGTTTGTATATTTACTGAACTAGTTTAACGCTTTGAAGCACAGCAGTCAAGATGGGATGAGGATTTTCAACTTCTGAGACAAAGTATGGCGCAAAAATGCGGCTATTTTTGTATTTACTTACTCACGGTCTGGTTTCAAGTCCGTAGAGCTGAGTTACAGGGTCTCTGAACAGTCCGATTTTCGGCGGGCTTACGGAGAAGCACAGCAGCATGACGATAATAAGGCATAAAAGAGCAGCGGATATGGGGAAGATGTCGCTGACATTGCTGTCGGAATTGATGATTCTTATGCTCACAAGCTCCCCGCAGGCAATCCAGAGGAAGGCAGAGACAATATCTATCCAGAGTACATGACTGCCCCATACACCGCTGTAAATAAAGAAAAAGCACACGCAGCAGAGCATGATTGTCAGAGCACCTGCGCATCTGGCGGTTATCAGACGCTTGATATGGGGTCTGAGAAGATAATACTCGGCTATGCTCCACAGAAGAAATGGAATAAGGAGTATTTTTACATGCTCCCATACACTTTCGTTGACCGAGGAGAATACTGCGATGATAATGTTTTTTCCACTCAGCTCATAGGCGAAATGCAGAAAGCATGAAAGGGCAAAGCACAGGGCGATGCCAAAGGAGCAGACAAGAACAGTGCGTGTTTTTTCGCTCAGGGATGTTCGCTTTTGCAATACTGAATTTTGCATATATCAGACCTCCGTTTCATCTGATATATACGCTTATCCCCCTCAGAATATGAGCACAGCACCCAGTATGGTGAAAACTGAGCCCAATACGGCTGCTCCTGCCATGAGAACCCACCGAGGAAGTCCGAGAATTCTTTCGAAAAAAGGATTTTCGCTGTCAGCAGCGTCAGAGGCATCTGCAGCGGATGAGCACTCCACATTCTCGTTGATGCCCTCGATACATTCCAGTGCCGCACGGTGCAGGTTAATGCTTCCGTTTTCGGCATACTGAGGGCGAACAAAGCATATAACGCGCTCAAAATAAGGACTGTCGGGTTTGTTTATCTCCACTGCGAAGCGGCTTACGGAACGGATCATGATAATATCACCTTTCTGCCGGAGTGGCGTCATTGGAATCGTTATACGGGTAGAATTATTGGCAGAAAGAGTAATGCTATTCAGATTACCCCTCGTAATTTTCACATAAGAATCACCGTTGACATAATAAATGTGGAAAACTCTGTGGAAAAGGTGAAAAACCCTTATTGCTGCGTAAATTCAAAAATCGAAAATCGCGCAACGGTGCGGTTTTATAATGTTAAAAACTTTTAAGCTTATGTTAACGAAAAAAGCGAAATAAAAAACAAACAGTTATAATACCTTGTCACAAAACGCTTTGGGAGGGAGAAAAACATACTTTATTTATTGTAAAGGCGGAATAAATATGCTAAAATAATAATGTTATAATATTTTTTGAATAAGGTGGCGGTCAATCGTGGATAAAAATAAGAAAAAGACAAAGAAAAAATATAATCTTTTGCGCCATAGAATTATATTCGGAGTTGCAAAGCCCCTTGCAAGGGTGTTTATCCGCCTCAAGTGCGGCTGGAGAAAGACTGTAAAACCCAAGGGTACACCGAAGTACAAGCAGTATGTTGTACTGGCAAACCACAACAATGATTATGATACAGTGGGACTTGCAGCGTCAATTCCCGGCGCATGTCAGTTTGTGGCAAGTGACCATATACTCAAGTGGAAAGTTGGTAAGCTTATCAACTGGGCGTGCGGTCCTATTGCAATCTCCCGTGCTCAGCTTGACCTCAGGGCGATAAAGGAAATCCTGCAGTGCAAGAAAGAGGGCGGAAGCATAGGCATATTCCCCGAGGGCGGATGTACCTATACAGGAAAAACAGGCTATATTGCTCCTGCCACTGCAAAGCTTGTAAAGCAGCTGGGACTGCCTGTCTATCTCTACGGAATCGAAGGCAGCTTCCTCATGAAGCCCATTGCAGCAAAGACCATGCGTAAGGGGAGAGAATGGTGCGTGCTGAGAAGAACGCTGACCGCAGAGGAAGTGGCAGCGATGAGCGTTGATGAGCTTCATCAGTGCATCTGTGAAAACCTCATGGTGGATGCCTATGTGACCCAGAGAGAAAAAATGTATAAGTATAAGGGCAAGGACCTGGCTCTTGAGCTTGAAACCTCCCTTTACAGATGCCCCTCCTGCGGAGCAATGTGCAGACTTCACGGAGTGGGAGATGTATTCTCCTGCGAAGCCTGCGGCTACAGTGTCACCTATAACGAGTACGGCTTCTTTGAGGGTGAGAATGTTATTTTTGACAACATCACCGACTGGGATGAGTGGCAGAGAAAAGAAATCGTCCGCTGCATAGAAGAGGGCGAATATGACCTGACAGGCAAGACTCCCATATTTGTTGATGAGGATGAGATTATCATCGAATCCGAAAAGGCTCACGAAAAAGCAACAGCAGGCAAGGGTACGTTCTATATGTATTCCGACCGCTTCGAGCTTCACGGAGAGGGAATCGACGAGGTATGGTACTTTGATAAGATCGAAAAGCTCAGGGCAACAAACCGCACCCACCTTTCCTTCTCTGTAGGAGGAGAGACCTACATAGACTTAAAGAGTGAGCGTGTTCGTTCTTCCTACAAATACATGCTCAACTACAATGCCCTGAAGCTGTGGGCAAAGGGCAAGCCGATGGATTACTTCGGCGTTTAAAATAACCGAGAGGAGTAATTTCTTGGCTCGCATAAGTTCCCTATTTTCATCAAGCAGAGGAAACTGCACAATTATCGGCTGCTCGGGCAGATATGTAATGATAGATGCCGGAGTAAGCGCAAAAAAGATATGCACAGCCCTTGAGCAGAGGGAGGTAAACCCCGAAAGCATAGCCGCCATATTCATAACCCATGAGCATATTGACCATGTGGCAGGAGTGCGTGTTTTTGCAGGAAAGTACAAAATACCTGTGTATGCAACCGAAGGAACCCTTCGCGCAATGCACAGCAGCGGGCATCTCAGCGGCGTTGAATACCACCTGATGCAGGGCAGGACAGAGCTGCCCGAAATGAGGATATGCTCCTTTGCAACATCCCATGATGCGTCAGAAAGCTGCGGATATACAGTGCTGACCGCTGACGGCAGAAAAATAGCCCTTGCAACGGACATGGGCTATGTAACGGAAACGGTACGCAAAGCCATACGGGGCAGTGACGCAGTGATAATCGAATCAAACCATGACGAGACAATGCTTCGCAGAGGACCTTATCCCCCCATAACAAAGCAGAGAATACTTTCGGAGCTGGGGCATCTTTCAAATCCTGCCTGCGCAGCGGAGCTTGCAGAGCTTGTAAGAGAAGGCTCAACGAGATTCTTCCTCGGTCATATAAGTCAGGATAACAACACCTCCGAGCTTGCCTACAGCACTGCTTATGACGCGCTGACAAAAGAGGGAATGAAGATGGGCTATGATTATACGCTGTCTGTGCTGAATCCTGACGGCGGCGAAATGGTGGTGTTCTGATGCAGGATGTAAGGATAATATGTGTCGGAAAGCTTAAAGAGCAGTACTGGCGCGATGCCTGTGCCGAATATTCAAAGCGTATGTCTGCTTACAGTAAATTTTCAATAATCGAAATTGAAGAGCACAGATTGCCAGACAACCCGTCAAGGGCGCAGATAGAGGCAGGACTGGATGCAGAAGGAAAGAGTATTCTCGCAAAGTGTCCTGCAGGCAGCGATATAATAGCCATGTGCATCGAGGGAAAACCCCATTCTTCGGAGCAGCTGGCAGCCCTTGCAGAAAGAACAGCCATGGAGGGAAGAGGAATGTGCTTCATTATCGGAGGCTCCTTCGGACTGTCCGATAATGTCAAGGCAAAAGCAAAGGTAAAGCTTTCAATGTCTCCCATGACATTCCCCCATCAGCTCGCCAGAGTGATGCTGTGTGAGCAGATATATCGTGCATTTTGCATAAATAACGGCTCAAAATATCATAAATGACAAAATCACAGACAAAAAATCAGTTGTGCAAAAAAAACAGTTGCTTTTTTGAATGAATGGTGCTACAATATCTGCACGCGACTGTAAGAAAGCAAGGAGGTGTATCGTTAATGCCCAACATTAAGTCTGCTAAGAAGAGAGTTAAGGTCACTGAGACTAAGAACCTTCGCAATAAGGCTCTCAGATCCAACCTCAAGACCACCATCAAAAAGGCTGATGCTGCAATCGCAAATCAGGAGAATACTGATGAGGCTGTCCGCCTTGCAATGAAGAAGATCGATCAGGCTGTTGCAAAGGGAATTCTTCATAAGAATACCGCTGCAAGAAAGAAGTCCGCTATCGCTCGTAAGGCAAATAAGGCTTCCTAATGTACCTTTTGATTTAAAAGCAGAGCTTGTCTCTGCTTTTTTGCTTTGTATGGGAAAATTTATAGCACAATGCATCAGAAAAATGAACAGGACTTGGGAAAATCGTAAAAGTTATGTAAAAATGGAATGGATATAATTGACAAGAGCGGTCAAAGATATTATCATATATTCAAGACAGGAGAAAGGGCAGAGAAAGCCCTGTTAAGAGATAAAAGAGATATTGAATTCTGGAGGTGCGTAACTTTATGAAGAAGTCCAATCCCTGGGTGATCCTTGGTGTTATCACCGCAATCGCAGCGATCGTTGCGTCCATTACCACTGCGGTTCTTATGCTTGAGAAGAAGCGTAAGGAAGATGAGGAGCTTGAGCATTACATCGATTGCTCCATTCAGTAAATAAAGCAAAAAGCTACGGCATGCACCGTAGCTTTTTTGTTTTATGGATTGTGGTGTGCGCTTTGATATCAATGATGGGTGTCAGCTATACCACTCATTGAAAAGCTCGGAAGCCTTTTCATCGGATATTTCAGAATGCTCAATTGATGCAGTTCCGTTTTTAACCTTTATGTCTATCTGAATATTAAAGTCCAGATAGTAAACTGTGCGCTCAAAATCCGAGGGAGCGGCAGCGGAAACATATTCAATAAGAGCTTCTGCCGCTGCTTTTGCAAAATCATCCTGCTGTATGGCACCGATATGAACAACACCTACGTTATAAACGTTGAGGATAACGGATTGCCCGTCGTCAGAAGTTGCGCGAATAATATAGTTGAATGAGTTTTCGTAATTTTCGCTTTTTTGCGCAGGCTCACCGAAAACTGTCAGCAGCTTTCCTTCGGTAATTGCGGCATCATCTTCGGAATTCATTGTGCCGAAATCCATGAAATATGAACTTCCGGAGAGTATTGAAAAATCATCAAGAGTCTCAAATTTAAAATTTATTGTATTCTCTGCGCCCATTGTGTTATCCTCCCTTACTTCTTGGCTGCAGCCGAGCATGTGCAAAAATAAAGATAACGCAAGAATAAAGATAAAAACTGATTTTTTCATCACATCACCTTATTTTTGAAACATTATATTCTGAAGTATAACATTGAATACCGTAGTTGTCAAATTCTATGAAATATGTATTCATGCGGGAAGCGGTAATGCAGGCACAAAAAGACAGGATACATGAAAACATGTATCCTGTCTTTTTATCAATCGGGGAATGTTTTTCTGGAAATATCAGCACCGCATCTGGTGAGCTTGTCTATCATGTTTTCATAGCCGCGCTCGATGTGGTAAATATCACCTATAGTGGTGGTGCCTTCTGCAGCCATGGCAGCAATTACCATAGCAGCACCGCCGCGAAGGTCTGTAGCTTTTACGGGAGCACCGTGAAGGGATTTTACACCGTCGTAAATTGCGACCTTGCCGTCAACATTTACCTGAGCGCCCATCTTGCGAAGCTCGTCAACATACTGGAAACGGTTGTCCCAGACGCCTTCGGTAAGGATGCTGACGCCGTCAGCCAGTGCCATAAGAACGCCTATCTGAGGCTGCATATCGGTGGGGAAGCCCGGGTGGGGCATGGTCTTTACATTGCAGCGGGTAAGGGGCTTGTCCCTTGAAACCCTTACAGCGTCATCAAACTCCTCGACCTTGCAGCCCATGCTGAGAAGCTTTGCGGTGATGGTCTCGAGGTGCTTGGGAGTGACATTTTCAATGGTAAGATCGCCGCCTGTGGCAGCAGCTGCCACCATGTATGTTCCCGCCTCGATCTGATCGGGAATGACATAGTAGGTAGAACCGCCCAGCTGCTTGACACCGCGGATCTTGATTGTACCTGTACCTGCGCCGAGTATATCAGCACCGCAGGAATTGAGGAAGTTTGCAAGGTCAACGATGTGAGGCTCTCTTGCGGCATTTTCAATTATGGTAAGACCCTCAGCCTTTACCGCTGCGAGCATGATGTTGATGGTTGCGCCGACAGAAACTATATCAAGATATATTCTGTTGCCCACAAGCTTTTCGGCCTGCAGCTCAACCATGCCATCATCGACAGAAAAGCTTGCGCCCAGAGCCTCGAAGCCCTTCAGATGCTGATCAATGGGGCGTACGCCGAAATAACAGCCTCCGGGCAGGGGAACACGGGCTTTGCAGTAACGACCGAGAAGCGCGCCGTAAAGATAGTACGAAGCACGCATCTTTCTGACCATGTCGTTGTCTGCAATATGGGTGCTTATAGGTCTGGGGTCGATTTCAAGAACAGAAGGCTCGGGTCTGTTGACAACAGCGCCGAGGCTTTTGAGAATTTCAGAAAGAACATTTACATCGCTTATATCGGGGAGATTTTCTATACGGCATACATCCCCGGCGAGAATGGTGGCAGGAATAATAGCAACAGCCGCATTTTTTGCTCCGCCGACAGTAATGCTGCCGTGCAGCCTTGTAGGACCGTTTATAACGAACTTATCCAATGCAAAACGCACTCCTCTAACTGTGTGTTATATATCAAGCACAAAACATACTGAACCTGTCAGGAATTGGTACAATTGACCTGCCTGCATCAAATTTAAGGCAGTAACAACCGCAAGCTATTATAACACTTTGCAATAAAAATGAAAAGTAAAATTTTGATTTTAGAATAATATTAACGCCAGTTTTACAAATTGTTTACATATAGCGCTTGCGGATAAAGAATCAGGCACCGCAGAAGCGGTGCCTGAAAGAGCTTATTTGTAGTAATTCATGGGGTTTTTGGTGTTTCCGTTAAGTCGTATCTCAAAGTGCAGGTGAGGACCGGTGGAGTTACCGCTGTTGCCTACCTTGCCGATTGACTGACCCTTTGAAACGGTCTGACCGACGCTGACGTTGATTTTGCTCAGGTGAGCATATCTTGTCAGATAGCCGTTGCTGTGCTGGATATCGATACAGTAGCCATAGCTTGAGAACCAGCCGGCTCTTGTGACCTTTCCGCCTGCAGCAGCAACGACCGTTCTGCCGTAAATGCCGCTGGTGGAAATATCAATACCCTTGTGCAGCTTGCCCCAACGGGGACCATAGTAGGAGGAAACGTGTCTTACGCCGGGGACAGGCCATGTGAACATGCCTGTAGGAGTTCTTCCGCCTCCGCCCGAACCGCCGCCGGAGCCGCCGCCTCCGCCCGAACCGCCAGAAGAAGTGGGTATCTTTTTGGTGCCGACAACGTAAACCTCGTCAATGGGAGCCTTGAGAACTTCGGTCTCAATGACCTTTCGGCTCTGCTCAACGCCGCCTACATAGATTATTTCCTCGGTTACCTTATTGGTACCCTTCTGACCTGTGGTCTTGAGCTTCTTGTAGTTGGTGTATTTGGTGGAGTCCTTGACAGTGGTTGTCTTGAAGGCAACACTGACGGTGTACTGACGGACAACAACACATTTTACCTCGAGAACAGGAACATCGGTTTCGACCTTTACCTTGGTTCCTGCAATGAGACCGGTATCTCTGACCTCGGGATTGAGCTCATAGAAGCGTTCCTCGGTCATGCCGTAGGTTGAAAGCAGCTTTGTGATAGTGTTGCTGGACTTGACCGTGTGATTCTTGATAACAGTCTTTGTTCCTCTGATAATTTCGCGAAGCTCCTGAGCGGAAACAACGTCATTGGAGGCGAACAGACCGCTTTTTACTTCCACATCCTGAACAAAGCTCAGAGTTCCCTTCTGAGTTGAGGTGTTGAAGCTGTCTGTGAATTCGTCCAGAATGAAGCTCAGGTCGCCCTCGCTTCGGATAGCGCCTACAAGCTCGCCGTCGATGAAAAGACCGTAAGCCTCTTCAATATCAGTGTTTCCGTAGAGCATGCTTTCGGCAAGCTGGGTGGAATTCTTGACAGCTGAAGGATCGACAGCAGCCAGCTTGTATGAGGGCTGGAGATTTGCTTCGATCTCGCGGCTGGTACTGAGCAGCTGGGAATTGACAATCTGAGCGGCTTCTGTAAAGGTGCTTTCATTGGAAACATAACCGACGGTTTCGCCGCCGCATTCCACCGCCAGAGCATAGTCGCGGTTAAATACTGCGCTGACAGTGGCAGACAGTATTAACAGACAGATGAGCGGAAGAATAATGTTGAATACACTTGCGAGGAAGGACTTATGCTTCACCGCAGAGCTTGCTGCCACACCGACGCCTGCCTTTGCTGCAGCAACGACACCGTTTTTTCTTGCGGCATCGATTCGGGGTTTTGCAATTCTGAATTCCTCTTTGATTTCTGAGAATGTAACTCTTGTGGTATGCACAGGCTGAACCACAGCGGAATCAAACTTACGGGCAATAAATTTTCCGCAGGGTCTGAGCAGTTTTTTTGTTTTTCTGATGACCATGTTGAACTTACGCTGTATCTGCATGCCGTAGAGGCAGCTGGTACGGTAAATTGCAGTGATCACGCTTTGTCGGGGTTCACCCGAATCATCGAGCCCGTGCATAGACTTCCTTGAAAACAGCGAACCGACAGCGGCAGCTGCTCCGTTCAGGAGGTTAAACATGCGAAAAGCTCCTCTCTGTGGGATTGATGGAAGGTTACAAAATTGTAACTTCTGGAATCAATTATATCAGCTTTTGACTCATTTTCAACCCTTTGAAGAAATCTTCTGCCATTTACGGCAAATATAATTAACAATGGCAATGCAGAATTGGGCAATATAACTGTGAATCAGGCGTAGAAAATATCATTCTCAGTCCATGAACTGATTACATCAATGTAACCTGCTGCGATTTTTCTGGCGCCGTCAAGATCATGCTCGAGGTAATTTCCGCATTCCTCAGGAAGTGCAGCGCCGGGTATGGGCTCATTCCATGTGCTTATCCTTGCAAAGGTTTCCTTCACCAGAGCGACTACCTCACTGTCGCTCATATCTCTTGTGAGGAGATAGAATCCCGTACGGCATCCCATGGGTCCGAAATATACTATATTATTAGTATAAACGCTGTTGCGGACAATGGTGGCGCCAAGATGTTCAACAGTGTGCATTGCAGCCTGCTCCATATAAGGGGGAGTGTTGGGCTTGACGGTGCGGAGGTCCCAGGTGTCGATGCCGTTATCACGGCGCGAAATATAAAGACCTCTTTCGAGCTTGTTGTGGTCAACAGTAAAGCTGGCAATCTTTTCCATAAATATATATATCCTTTCGTTGTTTGCTGCATTGCATTATACACTATATTTTTTCATTTGACTACAGATTGTCGAAATTTTAACGAACAAATAGGCGTTTTTTATTATATTTACTGATAAAAATGACGGTTTTGTACATCCAGAAGACCAGTTTTAACTTGTAAAAGTAAAAAAGCTATGCTATGATATCAAGTAAGCGATATAAAGCTATAATAAGCGAATTGCTGATTGCCGAAGAAAGGTGGTTAAACAATTTGGCGAGAGAATCAATAAAGCTTATCGAAGAAGCCGAGGCTGCAGCCTATGATGCAGAGATACATGCTCAGGCACGGGCAGCAGAGATTGTGGCAGAAGCTAAGCAGAGAGCATCGAGTGCTCATGATGAAGCAGTGGCAAGGGCAAGAGAGATGGTGAATACCGCAAGGGCTCATGCCGGCGAAGCAGCAGATGCACTTGAAAAGAACAGTCTGCAAAGCAGCAGGGAAGCAGCGGACAGGCTTCGGGCAGAGGCAGCTGATAAGCTTGCCACTGCAGTGGATATTGTCATTGCAGATATAATCAACTGATAAGTAAACCCCCTACTCTTTAACGAAGGGAGGAATGTCGTATGGCAAAGCTCAGAATGTTGAAGATCGGCGTTTACGGACTGCAGAGCGACCGTAAAAGGGTGCTGGAAAAGATGCAGCGGCTCGGTGTGGTTGAGATAGAGGATATAAAGGCTCAGGGCGATGAGATCAAACTGAACACCTCACAGCAGATGGAGAGTTTTTCAAAGACAATAGAAGTGTTTGAAAAGACAATAGAGATTCTTGACCGCTACTCCGAATACAAGCCGAAAATGCTTGCGTCCTACCGCAGCAGACCGATAATGAGCAATGATGAGTTCATGTCGGTTGTAGAACGATCAGACAGAAATCTGGAGCGATGTTACGGCATACTGAGAAAAGAAAAACAGATAGAAGAGCTGAAAACGGATATCCTGCGCCTTGAGCTCAGGAGAGAGGCTCTCAGACCGTGGCAGAAGCTGGATGTTTCCATGAAGATGATGGGAACAAAGAGCACAAAAACTTTTATAGGCACAGTGCCGGGAGTACAGACATCACAGTCGGTAAAGGCTCTGCTGGCACAGAAGAATCCGAATCTTGAGCTGTTTGAGGCTGAAACAGCGGGACAGCTGGCAGATTCCACCTGTGTGTTTATCGTGGCTCACGAAAGCATCGCGCAGGAGATGGAGGATGCACTGAGGGCAATAGGCTTTGCCCGTCCGCCTGAGATCAGCAGCGGCACACCCACCGAGAGCATGGATGCTCTCAGCGAGCGTATTGAAGCGGCTCAGAGACAGATTGAAGAAAATGAAGAGGGCATCAGACATTATGCATACAGGCGCGAGCTTTTTGCACAGATGCTCGATTACTACACAGTCCGTAAGGAAAAATACGAAATGCTCGGGCGTCTTTCCTGCACAAAGCACGCATTCATACTTGAAGGATGGGTGCCGCAGAGGGCGTATGAAAGGCTGAAGAGTGAACTTGAGCCGCTGGGCGCATATATAGAGGAGATCGAGCAGACAAAGAAGGATACAGCACCCACCGCCATTAAGAACGGTGCGATAACCGAAGGCGGCGAGACTGTTGTACAGCTTTACTCAATGCCCAGTAAAAAGGATATCGACCCAACTCCGATCCTTGCGATTTTCTACTATATGCTTTTTGGTCTTATGCTGGGTGACGCATGCTACGGTCTTATAATGGTTCTCGCTTGCGGAGGAGTTCTGCTCTTCTTAAAACCGGAAGGCAGCGCAAGGAGAAACATGAAGCTGTTCATGTTCTCGGGGCTTTGCTCAATCTTCTGGGGCGTGATATTCGGAAGCTACTTCGGAGATCTGCCCAATGTAATAGCAAAGACCTTCTTCGGAGCCACCGAGAATGTTGTAAATCCCCTGTGGTTTGACCCCATAAAGGATCCTGTAAGCATGCTGCTGTTCTCCGTTGCACTAGGTATTCTTCATGTATTTACAGGACTGTTCCTCGGTCTTATCACAAATCTTAAGAACAAGGATATAATCGGCGCACTTGGCAATTGTGTCTCGTGGCTGCTGCTGCTGGGCGGCGGAATCACCTATGCGCTGAATATGCTCCTTGGAATCTTCGGCAGACAGGATATAATCACCGTACCGCCGCTGGCACAGAAGATAGGTGTCTGGTGCGTGATTGCAGGTGTTATTATGATACTTCTTCTGTCGGACCGTTCAAAGAGCCCTGTCAAGACCCTGCTGAAGGGTGCATACAATCTGTACGGAGCAACAAGCTACCTGTCAGATTTCCTGTCCTATTCGCGAATCCTTGCTCTTGCTCTTGCAACCGGCGTTATAAGCCAGGTTTTCAATACCATCGGCTCGATGTTCGGCGGCGGTGTAATGGGTGCAATAGTAATGGTCATAGTCTGCACCATAGGACACATCCTCAACATACTCATAAGCCTTATCGGATGCTATGTGCATACCTGCAGACTGCAGTATGTTGAATTCTTCGGTAAATTTTATGAGGGCGGCGGACGCGAGTTCAGACCGTTCTCTGCAAAAACAAAAACCTTTAAATTTGAGGAGGAAAAAGAATTATGAACGCATTTACAGATCAGCTCGGACTTATCATAGCACTGCTTGGTGGTGCTCTCGCAACACTTCTCCCCGGCATCGGTTCCGCAACAGGTGTTTCCCGTGCAGGTGACGCTGCTGCAGGCGTTGTAACTGAAGATCCCAAAAAGTTCTCCAAGGTACTCATTCTCCAGCTTCTCCCCGGTACTCAGGGCATCTACGGTCTTCTGACCACCTTCATGCTTCTTGCCCAGATCGGTATTCTCGGCGGCACCACTCCTGATCTTGCAACCGGGATTCTTTACTTTATTGCATGTCTCCCCATTACTTTTGTAGGCTACTATTCCGCAATCTATCAGGCAAAGACCGCAGTTTCCGGTATTGCAATCGTTGCAAAGAAGCCTGACCAGCAGTCCAAGGGCATGATGCTGGCAGCAATGGTTGAGACCTATGCTATTTTCGCAGTTCTCATCTCCATTCTTTCCATTCTCCAGATCGCTGCTTATGCAAAGAACGGAAATGCTTCTGAAGTTGTCAATATCGTTTCCGCAAGCGATATCGTAACATCCGTTTCTGATGCAGTTGCAGCAGTTTCAAATTCCGACGTTGCAGCTTCCGTTGCTGACATCGTTGCTTAAAAATTTTGGGAGGTCATAAGATGACCGGATTAGAAAGAATAATTGAACAGATAAAAATCGATTCCGAGCGCAATGCTGCGCAGATTATCGAAAATGCCCGACAGGAGGCAGACAGGATAATCGAGGAAGCAATGAAAGCTACTGAAATCGAATGCAAGGAGATAATCAGCAAGGGTAAGGAGGAGGCAAAGGTCATTGACCGTATAGCATCGTCCTCTGCTGAGCAGCAGCTCCGCCGTGCAAATCTCGCCGCACAGCGCGAGATAATCGAAGAGACTTTTGAAGCTGCCCTTGCAAAGCTCCGTTCACTTCCCGATAATGACTATTTCCTGGTGCTTCACCGTCTGGCATCCAAAAATGCAGAAAGCGGTGACGGAGAGATTCTGCTTTCCGAAGAGGATAAAAAGAGAATGCCTGCTGATTTTATCAGCCAGCTCAACGAAAAGCTTACAGGAAAAGGCACTCTCACACTGGCAGAGGACACTGCCGTTACCAACGGCGGACTTATCCTTCGCTACGGCGGAATCGAGATAAACTGCACCTTCGCGTCACTTATCAACGGTAAGCGTGAACAGCTCAGCGACAAGCTGAACAAGTACATCTTCGGCTGATGCCGAAGGGAGGTTTTAGTATGCTGCGCGATACAGATTACGCCTATGCCGTTGCAAGAATCCGCTGTAATGAGCTGAAGCTGCTTACAAAGTCAGATCTTGAGCTGCTGCTTTCTTCATCAAGTGTTGAGGAATGCATGAAGCGTCTGACCGATAAGGGCTACGGCGGCAAGGGCGCGTCTTACGCCTCCGAAAGAGAGCTTCTCAAAGCTGAATCGGAGAATACATGGGAGCTTATAAATGAAATTGCTCCCGATAAGGCTGTGTTTGACTCTCTCAAGACAGCCAATGATTATCACAATTTAAAAGTTATTACAGAGAGTTATATTCTTGGTGCGAATTACAAAAACATGCTTGTATATCCCGTTACAGCAGAGCCTGAGACAATGCTCGAAGCAATAAAAACCAAGAATTATGAACTGCTTCCAGAACACATGAGAGAGTGTGCAGAGAGAGCATACACGGTATTTGTGGAAGCAAGAGATGCCCAGCTTGGTGAAGCGATAATCGACAGAGCGTGCATGATGGCGACTGTCAGCGCCGCAAAAGGCTGCGGTGAGCTTCTGGAAGCCCTTGCACAGCACAGGATTTTTGTTGCAGACATCAAGATAGCAATGCGCTGCGCGGCAACAAAAAAGCCCCTGTCCTTCCTTGAGGAATCCCTTGCTCCCTGCGACAGACTCAATCTGAAGGAGCTTTCCGAAGCGGTTATCGACAGCCCTGAGGCGGTTCTTTCATATATAGAAAGAGTATCCGACGAGGCAGCAGCAAAGCTGAGGGAAGGAATCAGCGCCTTTGAGAGATGGAGCGACGAAAAGCTCCGCGACCTCATTGCGCCTGCAAAGTACAAGTCTCTCGGTCCTGATGCGCTGGCTGCATATCTCTGCGCCAAGGAGCTTGAAATATGCTCGGTTCGCATAATTCTCTCAGCAAAGCGAAACGGTCTCAGCAGTGAAAAGGTAAGAGCTCGCCTGCGCGAGCTGTATTGAGGAGGTATGCCGAATGTATAAGATCGCAGTACTGGGTGAGCGTGACAGCATTTACGGCTTTGCTTCCCTGGGACTTGATATCTATCCTGCGGAAAACAGGGAAGAAGCAAAGAAAATTCTTCCTCTTATCACAGATGGTGATTATGCGGTCATTTATATAACAGAAAAGACCGCAGCAGAGCTTTCAGCAGAGATTGCAAAGTTCGATGAAGTGCCTGTGCCTGCAATAATCCCCATTCCCGGAGTAACAGGGAATACGGGAGCAGGCATGCAGAGAGTCCGCGAAGCTGTGGAAAAGGCAGTTGGCTCGGACATAATATTCAACAATAAATAAACCTCATACTGGAGGGGTAAGAATGGCAAAGACCAGCAAAGGTATAATAGAGAAGGTCGCAGGTCCGCTTGTTATAGCCAGCGGAATGCGTGATGCCAATATGTTTGACGTGGTTCGCGTTTCAAAAGAGAACCTCATAGGTGAAATAATTGAAATGCACGGAGACAAGGCGTCCATTCAGGTTTACGAAGAAACCAGCGGACTCGGTCCCGGAGAGCCTGTAGTAAGTACAGGTGAGCCCATGAGCGTTGAGCTTGGTCCCGGACTCATTGCAAGCATATATGACGGTATTCAGCGCCCGCTGGACGATATTATGAATGTCTGCGGAACAAATATCAGAAGAGGTATTCAGGTTGCATCTCTGAAGAGAGACAGAAAATGGCGCTTTGAGCCTGCAACCTATGTGGGAGCAAAGATTCAGAGCGGTGACGTTATCGGTACTGTAAAGGAAACCGACGTAGTTACCCAGAAAATAATGGTTCCTTATGGAGTTTCAGGTACTGTAAAGGATATCCTTGCAGGTGAACATACTGTTACCGATACCGTATGCGTCATTGAGACTCCCGAGGGGGAGACAAAGAATCTTACAATGATGCAGAAGTGGCCTGTCCGTCGCGGCAGACCCTACAAGCAGAAGATCAGCCCCGAAATGCCTCTTATCACAGGACAGCGTGTTATCGACACACTGTTCCCCATTGCAAAGGGCGGCGTTGCGTCTGTTCCCGGACCCTTCGGTTCAGGTAAGACAGTTGTACAGCATCAGCTTGCAAAGTGGGCAGAGGCTGATATCGTCGTTTACATCGGCTGCGGTGAGCGCGGCAACGAGATGACCGACGTTCTCAACGAGTTCCCCGAGCTCGTTGACCCGAAAACAGGAAAATCCCTCATGGAGCGCACCGTGCTTATCGCCAATACTTCCGATATGCCTGTTGCAGCCCGTGAAGCTTCCATATACACAGGTATCACCATCGCTGAGTATTTCCGCGACATGGGCTATAGCGTAGCTCTCATGGCAGACTCCACCTCCCGTTGGGCTGAGGCTCTGCGCGAAATGTCAGGACGACTTGAGGATATGCCCGGTGAAGAGGGTTACCCTGCATACCTGGGCAGCCGTCTTGCACAGTTCTATGAGCGTGCA
>JAZUPA010000033.1:0-7544 GCA_045604945.1 Acutalibacteraceae bacterium | reverse complement strand
GAGTGTCATTGTCAAGCTCAAAGCAAAGGGAGACAGACGACTTATATATTTCGTGGAATTTCATAATCAAACTCCTGTATTTCTAAAAAATTAAACGGCGGCAAGGTTATCCCCGGCCGGCATATTTATTATCAAGCCGAGTATAGCTACAAAATCAATTTATCTTAATTCCACAGGCTTGTGATTGTCCATATCATCGAACACCTGGTTTTCGCCGCCCATTGCCCAGATGAAGGTGTAATTGGAGGTGCCGCAGCCGCAGTGGATGGACCAGGACGGAGAAATTACGGCATCAAAATTCTGCATTACGATGGGACGCACCTCGGTGGGCTGACCCATAAAATGCATTACAACGTTGTTTTCGGGAAGTCCGTAATAGGTGTAGACTTCCATTCTGCGCTCGTGGGTGTGGCAGGGCATGGAGTTCCAGACACTGCCCTTTTCGAGCTTGGTAAGACCCATGAGGAGCTGGCAGGTCTCCAGCACATCGGGGTGGATAAACTGATTGATAACTCTCTTGTTGGAGTTTTCCTCGCCGCCCAGGGGACGCTTGTTTGCTGCCTCAATGGTGAGAAGGGTGGTCTTGCAGACCTTGTGAGCGGGAGTGGATGCAAGGTAGAACTTTGCGGGATTCTCCTTGTCATTGCTGCCGAAGATTACGCTCTTTGTCTCCTTGCCGATGTAGAGGCAATCCTCAAAGCCAAGCTCGTATTTTACGCCGTCAGCTTCGATCCAGCCTGCTCCGCCGAGGTTGAAGATACCTGCTTCGCGGCGCTCGAGGATGTAGGAGGTGCCGAAGTTTGCGTAAACATCGATGCCCTTGTCAAGGGATACTGCCTCATTTACAGGCATGATGCCCATGATGACCATGCGGTCAACGTGGGAGTAGGTTGCCTGAACAGTGTCAGCCTTGTAAAGGTCGGTGATGAGGAACTCATTGCGAAGCTCCTCGGTAGTGTATCTTTTTACATCATTGGGATGTGCGGAATAACGAATATCCATATTTACCTCCGTAGAAATTCAAGCGTCGATTACATACTCTGTCTTACCGTCAAACAGGTAGACATCTTCATAAGGAATGGAGAAGATTATATCTGTATCCATCTCAGGTGCGATATGGGGGTCAACCTTGAGGATCGATTTCTCGCCCTGAATGTCAATATATACGTTTACGTTGTCGCCCAGCATTTCGGTAAGCTCTACGCTGCAGGTGAGCTGATATGCATTCTCTGCCTCGCTGAGTACAGCAGCCTCGGGACGGAAGCCGAATACAATTTCCTTGCCCTCATATTCAGCGGTCTTTTCGCCGAGCTTATGGGAAAGGTCAATCTTTGTATCGCCGATAGCGATGCAGCCGTTTTCAACGGTTGCGCGGATAAAGTTCATGGGCGGTTCGCCGATGAACCCTGCAACAAATACGTTTACGGGCTGGAAGTAAAGCTCATAGGGAGTACCGATCTGCTGAATGTAGCCATCCTTCATAACAACGATACGGTCAGCCATGGTCATAGCCTCGGTCTGGTCGTGGGTTACATAGATGGTGGTTGCGCCGGTCTCACGATGGATCTGAGTGATCTCAGAACGCATGGTTACTCTCTGCTTTGCATCGAGGTTGGAGAGAGGCTCGTCCATGAGGAAGATGCCGACCTTACGGATGATGGCTCTGCCGACTGCAACTCTCTGTCTCTGACCGCCGGAGAGAGCACGGGGAAGTCTGTCAAGATAGTCGGTAAGACCGAGGATCTTTGCAGTCTTGAGAACTCTCTGCTCGATGACATCATCGTCAACGCCCTGCAGGGTAAGACCGAATGCAAGGTTATCATAAACGGTCATCTGAGGATAAAGAGCATAGCTCTGGAAAACCATGGCGATCTCGCGCTCACGGGGTCCCTTTTCATTGGCGCGCTTGCCGTTGATAAGGAAGTCACCCTTGCTGATTTCCTCCAGACCTGCGATCATACGCAGGGTGGTGGACTTGCCGCATCCGGAGGGACCGACAAATACTATAAACTCGCCCTTCTCGATCTCAAGGTTGAAATCGTGAACCGCATGGAAGCCGTTAGGGTAGATTTTGTTGATTTCTTTCAGAGTCAGGTATGCCATAAATTCAAGCCCCCTTGAAAATATTTGATAATTTAGCTTCTGTTTTTATCTGAAGCTGCACCTAACAATATATAATATATAGTATGCAGCACTTTTTTGCGACTTCAAAAATAAACATTTTTATAGACGAAACGGACTACAACAGCAGTTTTGCTGCTTATTCTGCCACTTTTGCCCCGCACATCGGAGCTCACAGAACCTTCTGAAAAAATATATGGACAAAACAGACATCCCGTGTTATAATGTCTGCGAATACACCCGAATACAGTATTTTATGAGACGAGGGATAAACTCTATGAACGATATTGTATATGCCGGAAAACACACTGTTACCCTTGCGGTTTCCCGCCACGCTCACGACAGCTGGGAGCTTGTCTACTGCACCGGCGGTGTGGGACATTTCGATTTTGACGATTCTGTTCTTTCCTATGAGAAGGGAACCATCGTCATAATCCCCCCGAACACTCCCCATTCCAACTGCAGCACCGAGGGATTCACCAACATCCACCTCAACATGACAAACACCACGCTGAACTTCAAGACTCCGCTGAGCATAATGGACGACAGCAATCAGTTCATTTACAATGCCTTTTCTGCTGCCTTCTTCCATTTTTACGGCGACCCTGACCGCAAGCCCATGCTGCTGTCAGCCTACGGCGACCTTATCGCCTGCTACCTCAGCGCCTATAGAAAGGTCAACCGTCTCAGCCCCATTGTTGAGGAGATAGAGAGCAACATCATTCAGAACTATCCCGACTGCAACTACATGCTGGACGAGTACCTCCGCTCTCTCCACTTCAGCTACGATTACCTTCGCAAGCTGTTCAAGAAGGAGCTGGGCGTTACCCCCCACAAATATCTTCAGGACAGGCGCCTGAACACAGCTGCCGATATGCTCCGCTCCAATTATCATGACAGCGGCAGCATTGCTGAGATTGCTCAGACCTGCGGTTTCCGCGAGCCCCTTTACTTCTCCAGAATGTTCAAGAAGAAGTACGGCATCGCACCCAGCTATTATCTCAGCTCCTCTTCCGAGGATTCAACCGATTCAGCCCTCACCTCGGACAGCATCAAGATAATTCTTGACCCTCAGGACGATGATGAGGACGATATCTGATTTCTGAACCATGCGCCGGTATTATTTTTTGCCGGCGCTTTCTTTTTTTACCTTTTTCTCTGCATCGTCAACGATCTTCTCAAAGGTGTGCTTCATTCCGAGGAAGAGCATGTCAACACCCATGTAGAGCAAGCCGAAGCTGATGGGCTCAACGGGGAACTTTTCAAGATCGGTGATGGATACTATCAGAGCAGCAATGCCGTTGTGGACAAAGAAAACCGCTACAAGCAGGATGCATGCATAGACAATGTTGAGAAAGAAATTAAGGAAGTTCTTTCTGGGACACATCATCCACTTGTCATTTGCTCCGGGTCTTTTTTCGTAAAAGCGGAAAATATTGTTTACAAGAAGGTCGGTCACTATGCCCAGGGCTACACCGAAGACAAAGAGCATATCAAGCATGTTGGGAATCTGCATTCCCAGACCCATGAACACGAAGAAGCACACTGCTCCTGCAAACCATGCCTTGATAAGCACCGCCTTGAGCCATTCGGGCACAATGAACTTTTTCTGACCGTACTTTTTAAGATCCTCCGGGGTCATTTCCGGAGAATTGCTCTCGTCGGCGGTTACAAGATCATCAACAGCCTTGGTATTGAGCTTGTAATAATCTGTTGCCGGACGCTTGTTCTCATTTTCTGTTTCTACGCCTTTTTTCCTGTTAAATGCCATTGCCATATCCTCATAAAGCAGATTTTTGAAAAATGGGAGGTCTTTGCCGAGCCTCCCATTTTTTAACAATTCGAAGTTTTTAGCTTATTCTTCTTCAGAAAGCTCAAGCTCGCCCATGGACTCATTGCCTTCAACATCGATGGATGTGTTGATCTTCCTCAGCAGCCAGCTGTATACGGGAAGAAGAACTATCAGACCGGCTGATATCATGATGACTGTCATATGGGTATTGAGCATGCTGTAAGCACTGGAAATATACTCAGTGATCTTGATGGGGCTTTCTGTTCTGTTGATTGCAGCCACAATACGTCCGATATAGTGATAATCGCAGTAGATAATGACAGCGAACATTACGAACATAAGAAGAAGCATGGGAATATTGACCTTCTTACGGTGAGGGAACGCATTGAGGAAGCAAACAAAGGAAAGGATGGAAAGAAGCATTGTGCAGAATCCGCACAGACCCATTCCCTGACCCTGAATTCTTGCCGTTGTATCGGAGATATCGGTCATATTCAGGGAATAAAGGAGAAATGCAAAAGCCATTACAAGACCCGGGATAATGTGGGGCTTGCGCTTGAGGGAAACAAACAGCTTTCTGATTCTTTCCTTCACTGTTGCAAGAAATTTAGAGGGCTTCTTTTCCTTTGCGGGAGCCTCGGTTTCTGCGACTTCGGTCTCTGCGACTTCGGTCTCTGCAACTTCGGTTTCTACGACCTCGGTCTCAGGTACATTTACCTCAGGATTGTTCATCATTTGCTCTCCACCTCCCTGATTGCGTTGGTGGTTTCCTTATCGAAGAAATGCATACGGTTGAAGGATACATTTACTGTATCGCCGTTCTTGTAATCGCACCAGCCGCGAAGCTTACAGGTAATCTTTGTCTCCGCCTTGGATGAGCCGCCGATATGACCGTGTACGAGGGTGTTCATTCCGAGGTTCTCGTTGGAGGTGACCTTTACGGGAATATCGCCGCCCTCGACGATGTTTTCGGGACGCACGCCAAGAACGATCTTCTTGCCGACGTAGGAAGCGAGGAGCTCTCTGTCGCTGTCGGAAAGTGCAACAGCGAAGCCTTCGCCCACAAGACGACCCTCTTCAACATCAACGTCGAAGAAGTTCATGGGAGGCAGTCCGATAAAGCTTGCTACGAACAGGTTTGCAGGGGTATCGTACAGCTCAAGGGGAGTACCGATCTGCTGAACATAACCCATGGACATACAGACGATTCTGTCTGCAAGAGTCAGAGCCTCGGTCTGGTCGTGGGTAACATAGAGCATGGTTGCCTTGAGTCTCTTGTGCAGAAGCAGTATCTCACGGCGGGTTGCACCGCGGAGCTTTGCATCAAGGTTTGAAAGGGGCTCGTCAAACAGGAAGACCTTGGGGTTACGGACGATCGCACGTCCCATTGCAACTCTCTGGCGCTGTCCGCCGGAAAGCTGTGCGGGCTTCTTGTTCAGCTGACTTGTGAGATCGAGGATCTCTGCAGCTGCGAGAACCTTCTTATGGATAACATTGGGATTTTCCTTGCGCAGTGTCAGGGAGAATGCCATGTTCTCATAAACAGTCATGTGTGCGTAAAGGGCATAGTTCTGGAAAACCATTGCCATGTCGCGGTCCTTTGCAGGGGTCTGGGTGATATCAACACCGTCGAGGAGAAGTCTGCCGCCGGTGATATCCTCAAGACCTGCGACCATACGCAGAGTGGTTGACTTTCCGCATCCGGAGGGACCGACAAGAACGATAAGCTCTCCATCTTCAATTTCTATGTTGAAGTCATGAACAGCCTTGACCTTGTTGTCATAAACTTTTTCAACGCCTTGCAAGCTAAGATTTGCCATAAGTCCTCTCCCTCCTTACGCGGTTATCTTCTCAAGGGATTTTTCATGTGCTGCAAGAGCACAGTTTTTGCAGATACTTGTTATTGATGCCGCCACGCAGCACAGAGCTGATGCAATCAGCCAGATGCACACCCATATGAACTGCTTGTCGCCCATGACCTGAGTGGTAACCTCGGAAACGGTAACGGAAGCTTCATGTGCCTGGACGGGGATGTAGAAAATTCTTGCCACCTGGATAAGACCGATGGGAAGAAGTCCCAGTGCGTAGCCCATCTTGTAGTTCTTTACGCCCTCGGAAGAAAGGAAAACCACGAGCATAAAGAGGAGGTTGTAAACTACGTCAATACCGATAAAGTACTGATAGTAGTAGTTGTGAACGTCGGATTTATATATGCTGACAAAGTAAAAAACATTGAAAACAATTGCTGCCAGTGCAAGTCCGGAAGAAAGTGTATTCTTTGTAAAGCGCATACGGTCCCTGCGGATAGTCCGCTCTTCTTTCGTCATGCCGAAACACCCTTTCCTTTAGCAATCAGTTTATTTTCTGCCTTCATCAGAATCAGTTTCCAGATCAAGTTGATAATAAGCAGTACGCCGGTCAGGAGAACCAGACCGAAAACACCGTAATGCAGGTCAAACCAGAAGGTAGACTCGGTATATCTGGTCTTCCACAGCTCGGAGAATGCCTTGAGCTGTTCGAAGTCAACCTGCAGCCACTGAGCCTTGTACTTCTCGATTTCGAAGTGAGCCCAGAGAGAGAGTCCTGCACCTGCAAGAACATTTGCAGCGATTGCAATGTAGTTGCCGATATAGTACTTTCTGCGGCTGTTTGTGTTGGTGAAGAAAAGCAATAAGGTTATCAGAAGCATTACAACGCTGAGGGATGTAAATGTTCTGTTGAAGGGCTGCATATCGTAGAAAACGATAGAGCCGTTAACAAATGTATTGTTATAGTTGTTGGGATCCATCATGGTCTTGTAAAGACACTCATACAGATCAGTCATTATACCCAGAGAGTAAATGAAGGTTACCACACCGGCAGCTATTGCCAGGTAGCAGATTAATTTTTGAAAAGCCAGCTGCTTCTTATACATAATGACCTCCCCGTTGATCTGTTTGCCTGGGTTCCTTATTGGGGAGCCCTTTCGGGCCCCCCAACGGAACTTTAAGCATTAGTCATCAACTTAGTCGGTGGATTTGCACCGATTACGCCGGTGCCGCATTAAGGTTTGCGGATAAATGCCGTGGTAAATCTTTATTACAGATTAGTTGTTAGCTGCTCTGTAGTAGTCGGTGAGGCTGTTGTAAGCCATCTGCTTGATGGTGAGGTACTGCATGCCGCCCCACTGGGTAGCAACGGTGTTAGCAGTTTCCTCAGCAGAGCCCATGCCCTCGAGGGTGTAGCCGTTAACGATCATGTCAACGAGGATGTTTTCGCCGCCCTTAGCACTGTTGAACTTCTCGGAAAGGTTGGTGAAGCCGTTGATGGTATCGTTCTGGATGGTAGTGGTGGGGAGAACGGTGGGAACAGAGGTGTACCATGCGTTCTCGGTGAGAGCAAGCTCAGGATGCTTGATGGTGCCGAGGCCGATAGCGGTGGAGATGTAGCCAGCGCCTTCCTTACCTACCTCGTGAGTGCACTGATACTCGAATGCCTGGCTCTTTGCGAAGGACAGGGTGGATCCGAGGTAATAACGTGCATAGTTGGTGTAGTTACCGGATGCCTTCTCCCAGAGTTCTGCGTAGGTAGCATCAGAGATAACAGGCATCTCGGTGCCGTTGAAGTTGAAGGTTACATAGGAACCGTCAGC
>JAZUPA010000032.1:0-38996 GCA_045604945.1 Acutalibacteraceae bacterium | reverse complement strand
ATTTTATCAACACGGGGGCTTTCCTTGAGCTTGCGGATTATGGCATGCTCTCTGCCGCCGCCGCCGACAACAAGTATATTCATATAATAACTCCTTAGTGCTTGAAGTGACGCATGCCGGTGAATACCATTGCAATGCCGTACTTATCGCAGGCGTCGATGGATTCCTGATCCTTTACAGATCCGCCCGGCTGAATGATAGCGGTGATACCTGCCTTAGCAGCAGCCTCAACGCAGTCAGGGAACGGGAAGAATGCATCGCTGCCCATAACAGAGCCATTAGCTCTGTCACCTGCGTACTTGATTGCAAGCTCAAGTGCGGTGATTCTGTTGGTCTGTCCGGGGCCTACGCCTACAGTGCCGTTACCTGCAACAAGGCAGATGCCGTTGGACTTGACATGCTTAACAACACGCCATGCAAACTTGAGCTGCTCCATCTCATCGGCAGTGGGCTGTCTCTTTGTAACAACCTTGAGGTCAGCTTCGTTCATAAGCTCTGCATCAAGCTGCTGAACGAGAAGTCCGCCAGCAACCTTCTTCATGTCGAGCATGGTGCCGTCGTTTGCCTTTGCAACGTCGGGGAGCTCAAGGAGACGGATGTTCTTTTTTACGGTAAGAATCTCAAGAGCCTTCTCGGTAAAGGCGGGAGCAATGATGATTTCGAGGAAGATCTTTGCAAGCTCGGTTGCGGTATCTTCGTCAACCTCGCGGTTGAGAGCAACGATACCGCCAAAGATGGAAACAGGGTCACTGTTATAAGCATTCATATATGCTTCGTAGAGGGTCTCGCCTGTACCAACACCGCAGGGATTTGCGTGCTTAACTGCAACTGCACAGGGCTTGTCCTCGCCGAATTCCTTGAGAACATCAAGAGCACCGTTTGCATCGTTGATGTTGTTGTAGGAAAGCTCCTTGCCGTGAAGCTGCTTTGCAGCATCGAGGCAGTTGGTGCGGTTGCCGATCTCGCGATAGAAAGCAGCAGCCTGATGGGGGTTCTCGCCGTAGCGCATCTCCTGAACCTTCTCGTAGGTTCTTGTAAAGGTGTTGGTGAAGGGACTCTCGCCTCTTGCCTCTCTGAGGTAGTTGTTTATAAGAGCATCGTACTGTGCAGTGTGCTCGAAAACCTTGCCTGCAAGACGGAACTTGGTCTCTCTTGCAACTTCGCCGTTAGCCTCAAGCTCGGAAGCGACAGTCTCATAGTCAGCAGGATCTACTACAACAGCAACATCCTGCCAGTTCTTTGCAGCAGCTCTGATCATTGTAGGGCCGCCGATATCGATGTTCTCGATAGCTTCCTCAAGAGAAACAGCAGGCTGCTTGAGGATGGTAGCCTTGAAGGGATAGAGGTTGATTGCTACTACATCAATAGGAGTAACGCCAAGCTCTTCAATCTGCTTCATATGCTCGGGGTTACTGCGCATTGCGAGAACACCTGCATGGATCATGGGATGGAGAGTCTTGACTCTGCCGTCAAGGCACTCGGGGAAACCGGTGATATCGGAAACCTCGGTTACGGGGATACCCTCAGCAGCGATAGCCTTTGCGGTACCGCCGGTGGAAACAACTTCGTAGCCAAGTGCATTGAGGCGTCTTGCAAAATCAACACAGCCTGTTTTATCAGAAACGCTGATAAGTGCTCTCTTCTTCATTTATAATATCTCCTTTATAAAATCGTTACTTTGTTTCCTTCTACTTTGAGTCTGCCTTCGCAGAACATCCTGACAGCTTTGGGGAGCAGCAGCCATTCAGCCTGCTCCATGACTCTCTTCTGAAGAGTTTCAGCAGTGTCATCAGGAAGTATTTCTACTGCCTTCTGGAAAATTATAGCGCCGCCGTCGGGAATCTCATTTACAAAATGAACCGTTGCACCTGTGACCTTTACTCCGTAAGAAAGCGCAGCCTCATGAACCTTGAGTCCGTAGAATCCCTTTCCGCAGAAGGAAGGAATCAATGCAGGGTGAACATTGATAATTCTGTTGGCATATTTATCGGTAACTCGCTGACCGAGGATGCTGAGGAAGCCCGCAAGAACTATAAGATCGGGCTCATAGCTCTCAAGGGTCTCCAAAAGTACATCTTCGTAGCGCTCACCGAGCTCCTTTTTCCAGACAACAGAAGAAGGAATATTGTTGTTAGCAGCACGTTCAAGAGAATAAACGCCCGGCTTGCTGGCTATTACACCAACTATTTTGCCGCCAAGCTCTCCCCTTTTTTCTGCATCGATAAGAGCCTGCAGATTTGTGCCGCCGCCTGAGACAAGAACTACAATTCTCATCATAACATCTCAACTCTGCGCTCGCCCTCGGCAACTTCGCCGATGACATATGCGGTTTCGCCGTTTGCCTTGAGAATTTCAATGGTTCTGTCTGCATCCTCGGGAGCAACTGCAACAACAAGACCGACACCCATATTGAAGGTGTTGAACATGTCATGATCATCGATTCTGCCGATGCTCTGGAGAATATTGAATATGGGCAGAACATTTACGCTGCTCTGCTGAACCTTAGCGCACTGACCTTCAGAGAGCATTCTGGGGATGTTCTCATAGAAGCCGCCGCCTGTGATATTGGAAATACCGTGAACATTGACCTTGGAGATAAGATCAAGAACGGGCTTTACATACATTCTTGTGGGTTCGAGAAGTTCTTCGCCGAGAGGTCTGCCGATGTCATCAATGACAAGTCTCAGCTTCTCTTCATTAACGCGGAGAATATGTCTGACAAGAGAATAACCGTTGCTGTGAAGACCTGAGGAAGCAACACCGATAAGTACATCTCCGTGAGCGATCTTTGCGGAATCGATAAGCTTTTCCTTATCGCCGAGACCTACACAGAAACCTGCAAGGTCATATTCATCAACAGGATAGAAGCCGGGCATCTCAGCAGTCTCACCGCCGATAAGAGCACAGCCTGCTCTTACGCAGCCCTCTGCAACACCGCCTACGATCTCTGCAACGCGCTCGGGGTAGTTCTTGCCTACTGCAAGATAATCAAGGAAGAACAGAGGCTGTGCGCCGCTGCATGCAACGTCGTTTGCACACATGGCAACGCAGTCGATACCGATTGTATCGTGCTTGTTCATAAGGAATGCGATCTTGAGCTTGGTTCCGACACCGTCAGTACCGGAAACGAGAACAGGCTCCTTGATTCCTGTAAGATTGGGAGCAAAAAGACCGCCGAAGCCGCCGATACCGGAAAGAACACCGGGTATACGGGTTCTCTCAACATGCCGCTTCATAAGTTCAACTGCCTTGTAGCCGGCTGTTACGTCAACACCGGCATCCTTGTAGCTGTTGCTGAAACTGTCCATAGGTTTAAACCTCCAAAATAATGATACGCCAATGCGTTTGTTTACTGATTAAAGCTCTGCTATTTTAAGCTGAAGCTGAGCATCCTTCTTCTCAACGCCTGCAGCCATGTCAGCCTTCATCTGAGCAAGCTTTTCCTCAAGAGAAGGATCGGAAATTGCAAGCATCTGAACAGCAAGAATAGCTGCGTTGCCTGCGCCGTCGATCGCCACTGTTGCAACGGGGATACCCTGAGGCATCTGTACTGTGGCAAGAAGTGCATCGAGACCGTCGAGTGTCGAGGACTTTACGGGAATACCGATTACGGGAAGAGTTGTATTTGCTGCAATTGCTCCTGCCAGATGAGCAGCCTTACCCGCAGCTGCAATAATCGCACCGAAACCGTTTTCTCTTGCCTTTGAAGCAAATTCTGCCGCTGCTTCAGGGGTTCTGTGAGCAGACATTACTCTTGCTTCAACCTCAATTCCAAACTGACGAAGAGTGGTGATTGCAGGTGCTACAACAGGAAGATCACTGTCACTGCCCATGATAACGGCAACCTTGTACTGAGACATAGAAACACGCTCCTATATAGATTTATTTATATTTTAAATGTATATGGCAATAAATGCAAGTGCAAGGCACAAATTCCTGCATATTTCGTGTATATTTGGATAACAAAAACACTATAACTACAATATTTTGTACATATACACAAAAGCAAGCGGAATCTCCGAAGAGTTCCGCTTGCAGCTTGTTTATTTGGATACTACATTTGCGATCTCAACAAGACCGAGGTCAAGTGATTTCTTCATTGCAAGTGCTTCTTCAATGTCATAATCAACAGCCTTGTTATCCTTGATAGCGATTACTCTGCTCTTGCAGCCACCCTTGATAAGCTTCACAGCCTTATAGCCGAGCTGAGAGGCAGTGACTCTGTCGTGAACAGAGGGAGAACCGCCGCGCTGAACGTGACCGAGGATGGTAGCTCTTGATTCGATGCCGGTCTTCTCCTCGATATACTTTGCGATAGCTTCAACGCCGCCGAGTTCGGGATGGTCGGACACTACGCCCTCTGCAACGATGATGATAAAGTGCTGCTTGCCTGTCTTCTTGGATTCAAGAATGGGAGCAATAACATCTCTGTCAAGATCAACATCCTTGGTTTCGGGAACAAGAACTGCAGTAGCACCGCAGGAAATTCCGCAGTGAACAGCAATGTAGCCTGCATGTCTGCCCATGACCTTTACAACATTGCATCTGTCGTGGGACTCTGCAGTATCTCTGATATTGTCAACCATTCTCATCGCAGTGTTGCAGGCGGTATCAAAGCCTATAGTGTAATCACTGCAGGCAATATCGTTATCAATGGTGCAGGGAATTCCGACGCAGGAGATGCCCTTTCTTGCAAGATCAAGAGCGCCGCGGAAGGAACCGTCACCGCCAAGAACAACAAGACCCTTGATGCCGAGCTTGCGGCAGTTTTCTGCAGCCTTCTCAACGCCTGCAGGAGTATTGTACTCAGGGCTTCTTGCGGTGCAGAGCATTGTACCGCCGTGCTGGATGGTATCAGAAACGCTTCTGAGGTTCATAAGCTTATAGTCAACGCCCTCAATACAGCTGAGAAGACCGTTATATCCTCTGTAGAAGCCGATAACCTCAAAACCTTCATGTATTGCAGTACGAACAACTGCTCTTACAGCAGCATTCATTCCGGGTGCATCGCCGCCGCTGGTAAGCACCGCGATTCTTTCCTTCTGAGTGTTTTCCAAAGTTTGCTCCTCCGATTCTGTTTTGATTACTTCTTTAACTTCTGACTGAGCCGCAACTGCCGCCTTTTTCTTTTTTCCGAACAACATAACGACTCTCCCTTCGTTTAGTTTTTCACAATGCATCGTAATTATATAACCTTTTGATTTAATTTACAAGAATCAGTTGGTTATTTTGACAGAAAACAAGAAATTTTTAACACTTTACTACAACATTACCCTCTCCGAGGATGTTTTTTAGTTCTTTTAGCATAACTTCATTAAGGGCAACATTGAGATCTGATGATGCAGCACGCAGAGTTTTGTCGGATGTTGTGTATACATAAACAGCCGTATTACCGTCAAAAACCCTCAGAACCTTCTTGGCTCTTTCAAACTCAGCACATTCAAGGGATTCTGTTTTGAGATAAAGACCGGGATTCTTTTTTCCCGAATTTCCGTTTTCAGTCTTTTTCTCATTAGCAGCAGGAGTTTCTCTGCTGAGCATTCTGCGCTCCGCAGCCTCAAGTGTTACGATCTTCTCGCAGATTATCTTGGGGTCTTCCCCTGCTCCCTGCTCGTCTTCATCGTCTCTGACACTTATTCTGCCTGAAATATAAAGTACCGAGCCTTCTTCAAGAACCGCCCTGTTCTCTGTGAATATTCTCGGGAATACAAGCATTTCAATTCCGCCTGTTACATCCTCAAGCTGCACAAAAGCCATTGTATCGTTGCTTTTTGTAATCTTTGTCTTAACAGAGCTTATAAGCGCCAGGATATTTACCTTTCTGCCGTCGGCACTGCCCTGCAGTCTGTCCTCGCACATTGTATAAATATCGCATATTCTGTCAGAATCAAGCTTCTTGGCAGCTTCGGAAAACTGCGCCATAGGATGACCTGAAAGATAAAGCTCAGTTACTTCCTTTTCCATTGCAAGGAGCATATCAACAGAAAATTCATCCACAGAGGGAAGCTCTATTTTCGGTCTGTCCGCTTCTTCTGCAATGATGTCAAATATTCCCATCTGACCTTCAATAAAGCCATTGTTTTTCTTGTCAAGATCAGCCATGACCATATCTATCGACGAAAGCATCTGACGGCGGTTTGCTCCAAGACAGTCCATTGCACCGCTTTTTATAAGACTTTCAATTGAGCGGCGGTTGGTATCCTTACCGTAAAGACGCTCGCAGAAACTGTAAAAGTCCTTGTATTCACCGTTTTCGCGGCGTTCTCTGATGAGAGTGTCAACAAAGCCTGCGCCGATATTCTTTATTGCCAGAAGTCCGAAGCGTATATCATCCCCCTGAACCGCAAATTTCTGCTCAGAGAAATTCACATGAGGAGGCAGAACCTTTATTCCGATTCGCTGACATTCCGCAATGTATCTCGGCACCATGTCGCGGTCTCCGAGAACACTTGTGAGAAGTGCGGACATGTATTCCTTCGGATAGTGACACTTCAGATATGCCGTTTCGTAGGAAACGAGGGCATAAGCTGCCGCATGGCTCTTATTGAAGGCGTACTCTGAGAAGACCTGTATCTCAGCAAATATCTGCTCAGCGGCTTCTCTTGTTATGCCCCTTCGCAGAGCGCCGTCGACAAGTACATTACCGTCGTCATCAACGCTGCCCTCGATGAAAACGACACGCTCCTTTTCCATCTCTGCGCGCTTTTTCTTGGACATCGCACGTCGTACAAGGTCTGCTCTGCCCAGCGAATAACCCGCAAGCTCGCGGCATATCTGCATAACCTGCTCCTGATATACTATGCAGCCGTTTGTAACATCGAGAATATTTTCAAGCAGCTCAGTGGCATAGGTTATATTTTCAGGATGATGCCTGTTTTCTATGTACTTTGGTATAGACGCCATGGGACCCGGTCGGTAAAGAGAAATAACTGCTATAAGATCTTCGATGCTTTCAGGGATAAGCTGTGTAAGAACTCTTCTCATGCCCGCCGATTCAAACTGGAACACACCTTCGGTGTACCCTTGCGAAAGCATGGCAAAGACTTTCTCGTCCCTGTCGTTGACCCTGTCAAGGTCAAAATCAGGTTCCTTCTGCCGTATCATCTTAACGGTATCATCTATGACCGTAAGGTTTCTCAGTCCCAGAAAATCCATTTTAAGCAGACCGAGATTTTCAAGAGTGGTCATAGGATACTGAGTAATTACAGCACCTTCATTTTTGGCAAGAGGAACGTAGCAGTCAACAGGACTGTCGGTAATAACAACGCCTGCTGCGTGCTTTGAGATATTGCCGGGCATACCCTCAACCTTACGAGCCATTTCGTAAAGCTCCTTAATCTGAGGGTCTTCCTCACACATGGCTCTGATATCCGCAGATATTTCATACGCCTTGTCGAGGGTCATATGAAGCTCCTGAGGTACAAGCTTTGCAAGCTTATCTCTTATGTTAAGCGGAACTTCAAGTGCTCGTCCCACGTCGCGTATTGCACGTCTCGCCTTCATTGTACCGAAGGTTACTATCTGTGCAACATGGTCCTCGCCGTACTTATCAATAACGTAATCGATTACCTTCTGACGCTTTTCATCAGAGAAATCTATATCAAAGTCAGGCATACTGACTCTCTCAGGGTTGAGAAAACGTTCAAAAAGAAGGTTATATCTTATAGGGTCAATAGAAGTAATTCCGATGCAGTAGGCAGCAATGCTTCCTGCGCCTGAGCCTCTTCCGTGACCTGTAGGAACATCGTGGGTTCTTGCATAATGAACAAAGTCATGAACTATCAGATAGTAGTCAACATAACCCATTCGCTCAATGGTTGTAAGCTCATATTCCAGCCTGTCGACAATCTCCTGCGAAGGATTCTCTCCATAAAGCCTGTAAAACCCGTCATAACAGAGATTTCTGAAATATTCATAGTGGGTCTGCCCTTCAGGTACATCAAAATTCGGTAGCTTGGTAACGCCGAATTCAAATTCCACATTACACATCTCCGCAATTTTTGCCGTATTCTCAACTGCCTCAGGGTAATCTGGCACAAGAGCCGCCATCTCTGCTTCACTTTTGACATAGAATTCCTGAGTGGGAAATTTAAAAGCCCTGGGATTACTTATAACATCCTTGGTCTGGATGCAGAGAAGCACTTCGTGCATTTTGGCATCCTCTTTGGAAATATAATGGCAGTCGTTTGTAACTACCATGGGAATACCTGTTTCGCGCGAAATCCGAACAATACCGTCATTTACGCGAATCTGCTCTTCAATTCCGTGATCCTGCAGCTCAAGGTAATATCTGCCTCTGCCGAATACACTGTCATACCATTGAGCAGCTTCCAGTGCCGCATCGTAATCACCGTCATCTATTTTCCTTGCAGGCTCGCCTGCAAGACAGGCGGACAGTGCAATAAGCCCTTCGTGATATTGCTCCAGCACCTCTCTGTCAACCCTTGGCTTATTATAAAATCCCTCAGTCCAGGAAAGAGAAACTAGTTTACATAAATTCTCATAACCCTTATAGGTTTCGCACAGAAGAACCAGATGATATGATTCATTGTCAAGTCCGTGAACCTTATCATGCCTTGTTCTTTTTGAGACATAAACCTCACAGCCGACTACAGGCTTGATGCCCTGTTTTTTACATTCCTTGTAGAAATCTATAACACCGTACATAACGCCGTGGTCGGTTATAGCCAGAGCCTCCTGACCGAGCTTTTTGGCTTCGGATACAAGCTGAGGAATACGGCAGGCGCCATCCAGCAGACTGTATTCCGTATGTACATGCAGATGCACAAATCCACTCATCGGCTAAACCTCCTTATTCCATTCCATCAGGCGCTTAAGCCTGTGATTGACACCGCTTCGGGAAAGCGGCGGATCCATCAGCTCACCCAGCTGACGCAGTGACAAATCAGGGTTCTCAAGTCTGAGTATTGCCATCTCTCTCAGATCATCGGGAAGACTGTCAAGTCCTTCGCCTTCACAGATTTTTTTGATAACATATATCTGTTCTCCTGCTGCTGTGGAAGTCTTTCTGAGATTGGCGCTGTCGCAGTTTGTCTGCCTTTGGACGCGATTGCGCATATCCCTCAGCGATCTTTCCTCAAATACACTGAAAGACGCTCCCTGAGCCCCCATTTCAAGCAGAATCTGCTCTATAATCTCGCTGTCCTTGAAGTATGCAAGGTGAACGCCTTTACGCTCAGAACATCCTGCATTGACAATTCCATTGTAATTCAGCAGCTTGATGAAGGTATCACACAGGGCTTTATTCTGTATCCCGAACTCAAGATGATAATCTTTCTTCGGGTCTGTGACCGATCCGCAGACTAGGAATGCACCTCTGAGAAAAGCAGAAAAGCAGCAAGGCTTATTAAGAACTGAAAGCCGAATATTATCTCCGCTTCCGAACATTTCTTCAAGCTCTTCCCTGTCTGATTTATATGGAACGGAAATTATAAAAATAGAATTTCCGTCAGTTTTACGCGGCTGTGTTATGTCAACCGCAACACCGCATACCTCTGACGCAAATTCAGCAATTATTCTTGAAACATATTCATATTTTGTGCGATAAACTGCATTGTTTCCTTTTTCAAGTAAGCCTGAAAAGAGCAGTAAGGCATAAGCCTCTGCTCTCATACAGCACTTGCTCTGCCCATCCATGGAGCAGAGATTTATTTTAGTTTCTGATGAAAATGACATTTCACTGCCGCCTGTTATGTTTTAATATCTTTGTCTCTATGCGTTGCAACTGAGCTGTGACCTTTTGAGCGGAGATATCTGCTGAGCTCTTCTGCAATAGCTACAGAGCGGTGATTTCCGCCTGTGCAGCCGATTCCAATTGCCAGCTGACCTCTGCCCTCTGCGATATACAGCGGAATCAGATAATCCATCAGACTGAAAAGTCTTGACAGAAATCCTTTTGTCAGGTCATTATCCAGCACATAATCTCTCACAGGAACATCAAGCCCAGTCATTGCACGCAATTCCGGAATATAAAAGGGATTCGGGAAGCATCTGACATCAAAAATCAGATCAGCCCCTACAAGAGCACCTCTCTTAAAACCGAAAGAAACAACCTCTATTGTCATGGGACTGTATGTATCCCCTGCAAACATCTGAATCAGCTTTTCCCTCAGCTGCTTCGGGTTGTTATTGGTCGTGTCTATGATAACATCCGCCATGCTCCTGACAGATTTCAGGAGACGTTTTTCTTCCTCTATCGCTTCAACAACGGAATATCCGCACTTATCATACATCGGATGAGAACGGCGTGTTTCCTTGAAGCGATTTATAAGAACATCAGTGCTGCATTCAGTATATACTATCCTGAAGGTCGCACCTTCATTTTTCATCTTTTCAAGTGACTGACTGAAGCCCGAAAACAGTTCAAAGCTTCTGCTGTCAATAACCACCGCAGCCTTCTCAATGTTGTCAGCCTTTGAACAAAGGTCATAGAAGCTTCCGATAAGCTGCGGAGGTATATTGTCAACACAGTAATAACCGATCTCTTCAAGGGCATTGTAAATCACAGTTTTACCTGCCCCTGAAAGACCTGCAATAACCAAAAAATCCATAATATCAAACGCCTTCGCCTATTGCTCTGATCTCACTCTCAAGTTCAACGCCGGTTTCCCTTTTTACAGTTTCCTGAATGTGACGGATAAGAGCCAGTACATCTTCACAGGTTGCATCTCCTGTATTGACAATAAAGCCTGCGTGCTTTTCGCTGACCTGAGCACCGCCTACAGTGTATCCTTTAAGACCGCACTGCTCAATAAGAGCACCTGCAAAGTAGCCTGCAGGACGCTTGAATGCGCTGCCTGCACTGGGCAGCTCAAGGGGCTGCTTGTCACTGCGCTTGCCCATAAGCTCGCGCATTGTACCCTTTATTCTCTCTTTGTCGCCCTTTTCAAGTATGAATGTAGCAGAAATAATTATATGATTCTTGCCTGTAAAGAAGCTGTGACGATAACTGAGATCCATATCCTCAGCCATTATGGATACTATCTCGCCGTCCATGGTGATATACTCACATGCTACTGCAACATCCTTGATCTCGCCGCCGTAAGCACCTGCGTTCATATATACAGCACCGCCCACAGAACCGGGTATGCCATAAGCAAATTCGAGACCGGTAAGACTGTTGCCGTGTGCAAACTGGCAGAGATGAGAAAGCATAGTGCCTGCACCTGCAACGATTTTTCTTTCACCGATGCACTGCAGAGAGCAGAAATCCCCGTCAAGGGAAACGACTGCTCCGCGGATGCCCTTATCGGATACCAGAAGATTCGAGCCGTTGCCGACAACGGTAAGAGGAACGTTGTGTTCTTTTGTCATTTCAATAACGGTCCTGAGCTCGTTGCGGGTCTGAGCACATACGAATACATCCGCAGGACCGCCGATTTTGAAAGAAGTGTGGCGGCTCATGGGCTCATCAATTTTTGCCTTGATGGATTTTGCAGCCAGAAGTTCTGCAAATTCAAGATACATATTCATCTGACAATCTCCAATCAGTTTGCTTTATATAGATTTGCAGCACCGATAATACCTGCATCATTCTCAAGGGTTGCCATTACAACCTTTGTCTGCTTGTCGCTGACCTTGGTAAAACGCTCTTTCTCCACAAGCTCACTAAGCGCCTTGAGGATGTAGTCGCCTTCCTTGCTGATAGCACCACCAATGCAGATAACATCAGGCTGGAAGATATTTACCATATTTGTAACACCGCAGGCGATATATTCAATGTAGCGTCTTACAACAGCGCAGCCTGTCTCATCTCCCTCTCTCATGGCATCAAAGGCAGTCTTGCCGTTTACGCTCTCAATATCTCCTGCTATTTTCCAAAGTGCGGAGCCTTCGTCTGAGAGCATGGCATCCTTGGTCTGCTGGATAAGTGCAGTTACAGAAGCATATCTCTCCCAGCAGCCGCGTCTGCCGCAGTTGCAGGGAATACCGTCAAAAGCAATGACGGTATGTCCAAGCTCGCCGCCGGCATAGTTTGAACCGCTGTAGAGCTTTCCGCCGATAATGATTCCGCCGCCGACACCTGTGCCGAGGGTTACACAGACAGCATCCTTTGCGCCCTTTGCAGCGCCGGCAACGAATTCGCCGAGGGCAGCTGCATTTGCATCGTTTTCGATATATACCTTGCGGTTGATCTTTTCCTCAAGCTTTGCAGCAAGGGGGAAATTTTCAAATCTCATGTTTTCTGCACGCTCAACAATACCTGTATCACTGTTGACAGCGCCGGGAGTACCGATTCCGATATTATCAATATCAGCAAGGGTCATTCCTGCTTCATGAAGAGCAATTGCACAAGCCTTTACAATGTTTTCAACAACAGCATCATTTCCGTCTGCAACGCCTGTAGGTACAGAGCTTTTGAAGATAACTGCGTTATTTTCGTCAACAATACCTGCTTTGATGTTGGTGCCGCCGAGGTCAATTCCAAGATTATACATTTTCAAAACTCTCCTATGTTTTAATTATTTATTAATTGAATGAATCCCATTCGGTTTTGGTTTCGCTGGGAACATTTTCCACTACCATGCCGAGATTATGCAGCAGCTCATGCGCTGCGTTATATCCCATTTTCTTCTGTCTGTTGTTCATTGCAGCAACCTCAATGATAATTGCAAGGTTTCTGCCGGGCTTTACAGGAATGGTCAGTGAAGGAACCTTGTTGCCGAGAATTTCAGTATACTCATCGTCCATTCCCATTCTGTCATAAACCTTGCTGCTGTCCCATATCTCCATGTTGATAACAAGGTCGATCTTTTCCGTGATCTTTACAGCACCCATACCGAATATTCTTCGTGCATTGATTATGCCTATGCCGCGAAGCTCGATAAAATGTCTTATATTGGGAGGCGCCGAACCGACAAGAGTCTTATTTGAAACGCGTCTTATCTCGACAGCATCGTCGGCAATAAGACGGTGACCGCGCTTTACAAGCTCAATTGCAGTCTCAGATTTACCGACGCCGCTGTCACCGGTCAGAAGAATACCTTCGCCGTATACCTCAACCAGAACTCCGTGACGGGTTACTCTGGGAGCGAGCTCAACATTTAGGAATGCAACCAGAGCAGAAATAAAACCACTGGTCTGGTCATTTGTGCGAAGAACAGGAATCGAATGCTTTTTTGCAGCCTCCAGCATTTCGGGCAGCGGATCAAGTCCGCGGCAGAGAATAAGTCCCGGTGCGCCCTGTGAAAAAAGCTTTGAAAGACAGTTTGCACGGGTTTCATTATCAAACTGCTGCAGGAAGGATATTTCAGTTATACCGCAGACAAGAAGTCTTGTTTTATCATAGTAATCCATAAAGCCTGTCAGCTCAACACCGGGCCTGTTGACCTCAGCGGAGGCAACCATAATCGTGTCGGGGTCTCTGGGCATAAGAACCTGCTCAAGAGACAGTTCCTTGATTATCTTTGACATTGAAACCGAAAAATTCTGCGCCATATAAGCACCGCCTTGTATATCAATAATTCTGAATACTCAGACTATTTCATTATACATGATTATTATTGCTTTTTAAAGACTATTTGTTAATTTTAAGCTCATTTGCATAATTATTTTTCTCCTGTCAAGAATCTCCATCGAGCATTGAACGCGGAGGTGAATGTATGACTTCAGGTTTTTATTCTTGGCTGACCGGTGAAAACTTACCCGAAGACAAAGACAGCGACAATACTGTCTTTGATATTTCCCCCGGATACAATCAGAATCTTTTCACAGGCAAGGATTCCTTCGAAAAGAATTGCGAATATATCAGGCGTCTGAAGGGAAAAAGCGCAGATATCCTTCTGCGTCATTTTATCCTTGCCTCAGGCAAGCGCGCAGCGGTTCTATTTGTAGATGGCATGAGCAACAAGGTTCTGATCGAATCCAGCGTAATTCTCTCCTCAAGGCGTTATTCACCCCATTCATGCCTTAATAAATTTTCTCCTGCTGATGAAATCAGCCAGATGTTCGGTTCCGGTGAAATAAGCACCCAGAAAAGCCTTTCAAAAGCTTATCTTTCTGCATTGTCGGGAGATGCTGCCGTAATTATAGAAGGCGAAAGCGAATGTTATATTATCGGTGTCCGAGCAATACAGTCCCGCTCCGTTTCCGAAAGCCCAAATGAAGCCAGCATACGCGGACCACACGAAGCATTCACCGAAAACCTCAGAACAAATACCGCTCTTCTCAGGCGCAGACTGGCAGACCCGAATCTTGTCCTTGAGCCTCTGAAAGTCGGTCAGCGCTCTCATACCGATGTCTGCCTGTGTTATATAAGAGGTTTGACAAATACTGCTCTCGTTGAAGACATAAGAAAGAAAATAAACTCAATAAGCACAGATATCATTGGAGATTCAGGAAAACTCGAGCAGCTTATTGAAGGCAATAATCTCAGCATTTTTCCGCAGTCCGGCGGCACAGAACAGACCGACCTCACTGCCGCAGCCATTTCTAACGGTCAGGTTGCAATTCTCGTCAACGGAAGTCCTCACGCAATAATAACCCCCGTAACGATTGCTGACCTTATGTCAGTCAGCGAAGATAATTACGGTAAATGGTTCTTTGCAGGCTGTTCAAGAATACTTCGGTGGATATGCGCACTTATTGCAGTGTCAGCTCCCGCTCTATATGTTGCCGTTATCTCCTATCACCCTGAAATGCTTACCACAAGACTGCTTTTGCTGACAGCTCTCAATCGCGTAAATGTACCTTTCCCGGCAATTATTGAAGTACTTCTTATTGAAGCAGTTTTTGAAATCATCAGAGAAGCCGGCACCAGAATGCCCAATAAAATCAGCTCTGCCCTCTCCATTGTCGGAGGTCTTATTATAGGCGATGCTACAATTAACGCAGGGCTGCTCAGTCCTCTGATAATAATTATAGCAGGCATCTCTACCCTTTCATCCTTTGCGATCCCTTCCCATACACTTAAATCAACCATCAGGTTCTATAAGTATTTCCTGATTCTTCTGTCTTCTGTCCTTGGTATTTTCGGCACTACAGTCGGAATGCTCATAATGATTTCGCGGCTAGTATCACAGAGCAATTACGGAGTTCCCTTTACAAGTCCCCTGGCTCCTGTCAGACTTCGCAGTATATTGCTGTCTGTATTCCAGGCGCCGCCTCAGGCTCACAGAGTGCGAAGCGAAATACTCAATACAGAGGATAAGTTTTCAAGCAGCAGGAGTGGTGCAGACAATGAATAGATCAGATACCATTACTCCCTTTCAGCTGTTTTCAATCACGCTGTTTTCCATGATGTTCGGACTTCATATCTACCCCTCAGCGATCAATCACGAGATAACCCACGAATGGTTTATCGCTCAGGTCATCACAGTAATTCTGATGTTCCCTGTCCTTTTTATGATACTGTATATCTTTGACCCACAGAGATACAGCAGCTTCGAAGAGGCTCTTACAAATAATTTGGGCAAAGTTACCGCAAAAATTCTCTCTGTTTTTCTTTTGGTTTATTTTATCCTTCATTCAGTGAGTATCATAAGTCTTGAGAGCAATAACATTCAGATTTTTCTCTTTGATAAAACTCCTGTTTCTGTTATTGCACTTGTGATTGTCACAGCTGCATTTATTATATCATTTTCGGGTCTGACACCTCTCGCAAGGCTTTCTGAAATACTATCAGTACCTGTTCTTATTTCCGCAATAATTCTGCTGATTATATGCCTTTCAGGCAGCGATGCAGGTGAGATTGATACACTCTTTCAGCCGCAGCCGAAGAATATTTTTTCGCAGGTCATTAAAAGCATCTCCTGCTTTTTCTGCATTGAGCTGACCTCAATATTCATATGCAGAACAGGCAGCAGAAGGGCAGCAAAAGCAGCACTGATTACAGGCTACAGCATATGCAGCGCTGTTATGCTGCTTCTGACGCTGTGCATAGCAGGCACCTTTACCCTCAGTGCAGGAGCCGGACTTCTGTATCCTGTGACTGAGCTTGCAAGAACAGTACAGCTCAATTACCTGAGGATAGTCGAGCGGTTTGACACTTTTATGATTACATCCGGCATAACCATTACATGTGTTTTTGTTTCAATCGCCTGTTACTGCGCTTCATCCTGTATATCTCTGCTGTTCAGCAGCAGAAAATTCAGATATTCAATACCTGTTTATATCCTTCTCATCACAGTGCTGCTGATATCATCAAGACTTAATCTCACTGAAAGCATCTCAGCGGTACTTGTCTATCTTGAAACTGCAATGCTTTTTCTGATAATACCTGTTATCTTCATTATTGCCCTGATAAAACGGAAAGGAGAAAAAACATGAAGGTTATCAGAACTGCAGCAGTAATGCTTATTCTCATTTCCATGCTTATTCCGACAGGCTGCTGGGATCTGACAGATGTAAATGACCATATATTCATCCTCGGTCTCGGTATTGATAAAGGAGATAAGGATGGACTTTACAGCTTTACCTTTCAGTACGCCGATCCCAGGGGCAATAAATCGGATCAGTCCTCCGACACAATGACCTATATAAATTCAACTATCACCTCATCAAGTCTCCCCCTTGCCGTCAGAGAGCTGATAAGGAATTCTGACAGCAAGGCAAATTTTGAACACCTGCAGGCTCTTGTTCTCGGCGCAGACTATCTTGATATCATGACTTTTGATGATATTGATATTCTTTTCCGAATGGCATCGGTGAGAAGAAAATGTGTTGTAGTAACAAGCGAAATCAAAGCATCAGACCTTCTCTCAATGAACTTTTCAGGATTGTCCACCGCATCCCTTATCAGCAGACTTTCAATGCACTATTCACCATCAGATTCCGATGTTATCGAGGGATTTTCGCTTACTGCCATGTATTCAAAAAGGGTTGATAATCTTAGTTTTTATCTCCTTTCTATAGGTGCAGTCGAAAACAATAACTATTCGGTGCTGAGCACAACCGACAGCTCTTCCTCAAAGGATATTTCAATTGCAGTAACAGGTCTGAGCGTCTTCAGAAACTGCAGATACGTCGGCAGAATAGGCTCACCGGAGCTGGAGACTGTAAGGATACTTTCAGACAGACAAAGCTCCGGGATAATAAACACTGTTACTTCAGATAATTCTGCTGTCTGTTTCCAGATAACATCATCAAAATGCAGAAAAACCTGCGAAATAATTGATTGCATGCCTGAATTTACAATAAATATCGAGCTTGACTGCCTGCTTACATCATCAGAAGGAAACAGAATAAATAACGGTGAAAAGCTTATAAAAGAGCATCTGAAAATGCAGATCGAAAAACTGATTTTACTGAGCAAAAGCAGATACGGTGGCGAGCTTCTGGGACTTGAATCGGCAATGCGGCAGCAGCACAGAATATGGTTTGAAGAGCATCCTGACTACTGGATTTCGGACTATCCCCAGGCAAAAATCAGCATAAGCATTGATTGCAATATAACGTCCACAGGAATCATCGAATAAAAATGTATATTTTGTGTTTTTTCGTAGAAATACATCTTGATTAACATAATATGTTGTGGTATAATTTATGCAATATAGAAGTTGACTGGAGTGTTTTTATGAGATGCCCATTTTGCGCTTACCCTGAAAGTAAAGTTATTGATTCTCGTCCCACTGATGAAGGCGAAAAGATAAGACGCAGACGTGAGTGTCTCAGTTGCGCCAAGCGTTTCACCACCTATGAAATCATCGAGACTGTACCCATTATTGTAGTCAAGCGCGATAAGAGCCGTGAGCCCTTCGACCGCAACAAGCTTCTCAACGGTATGCTAAGATCCTGCGATAAGAGAAATGTTTCTCTGGACACTTTGGACAAAGCAGTTTCCGAAATCGAAGCAAAGCTTCAGAATTCCCTTGACAGAGAGGTTACCTCCCTCACCATCGGCGAGCTTGCAATGGAGCAGCTCAAGGGCATTGACGAAGTTGCTTATATCCGATTCGCTTCAGTCTACCGCCAGTTTGCAGATATCAATACCTTTATGGATGTTATCAGCAAACTGATGACCGATAAATAAATTTAAAAACCTGAGTTACAACGTAACTCAGGTTTTTTTATCATGAGAACAGACTTTTCTGCTTGCCTGCGTTTTCCTTCTTCTTTTTCTCGGTAAGTTCAGTGTCGATGGACAATGTGCCGTCATCGGAAATAATGAGGCAGGTGCCTTCCTTTGCGCCCTCAGGAAGCTCCTGAATGCTTATTGCAAACTTTGCTCCGTCCTTGTCCTCGCAGATTGCATAAACGCCCTCAAAACGATCGATTGAAAGTGATTTCATAAATATATCCTCCTTTTTTATCCTTCGTAAAAACGTTCACCGTCAGTATAGTAAACAAAAGAACCTTGAATATCTGTTCTTCTGTATTCGACTCCGTTCTGTTTCAGATTTTTCAGAACCTTTAGTTCGGGATGACCGTAGCTGTTATTCCTGCCGCAGGAAATAAACGCATAATCCGCATCAAGAATTGTAATGAATGTTCTGTGATTCGACGCGTCACTGCCGTGATGGGAAACCTTGAAAAGATCAGCCTCAAGGTCAGGATATGCCTCAATAAGTTCCCATTCAACATTGCTGGTAATATCACCTGCAGAAAAGAACTTTACATTCTTGCAGGTAATAAGAATTGCAACCGAATAGTCGTTTAGGTCTGTATAATGCTGACCGAATGGCGACAGAACAGTCATTTCGGCATAGTCAGTCAGAACATGGGTATCACCCGGTTTTGCACTGATAATATTCGTTCCGCTCTCTTTCTTTGCTATTGCGGCATCAAGAAAATCCGAATAGGTTCTGCCTGTCGGAATCAGCTCTTCAGCAACATCAGGCATGATTATGTTATCAACTGCAATTGCGTTCATCACCGTATCAAGACCACCTATATGGTCTGAATGAGGATGAGTCGCAATAACATAATCAAGCTTTCTTATGCCCAGGTCATCAAGATATTCAAGCACATTCTCTCCGTTGCCGTTTTCGCCTGCATCAATAAGAATGTTTCTGCCACCGACACGCACAAGGGTACAGTCACCCTGTCCAACATCTATAGCATGAACAGACATTATCATATCTTCAGGCTCTGGTCGCTCTTCTCCGCTGAGCTGAGCGTACATCTGCGACCAGCTTGGAAGATCTGACGACGGCTTGATTTCGCCAATTGTCAGAATAATGACAGTAACAACAAACAGAACAAAAAGAAATGACTGAAGCGAGCGCTTTCTAAATCTTTTTTGTTCCTCTACCAGTGCGGCTTTTGTTTTTTCCTGAGGTTTTTCGTGTATTTCCCTTACCGTTTGATTGTCTGTTCTTTCCTCCACTTCTGTTCCCTCCCTGTCCGCTGCGCGGTTTAATCAAACAATCGGAAGTGTTGCCAATAAGGTCACTGCGTCCGCATTTTCTCAGCGCACGCTCGACAATATCTCTGTTCTCAGGCTTGAAATACTGCAGCAGTGCTCGCTGTTCCTTTTTCTGCTCGGCGGTTCTCGGAACATAGACTTCTTTAAGTGTATAAGGGTCAAGTCCTGTATAGAACATACATGTAGAAATCGTTCCCGGTGTCGGATAAAAATCCTGGACCTGCTCAGGGTGTATGCCTTCCTTCTTGAGGAAAAGCGAAAGCTCAACAGCATCGTTGAGGGTACTGCCTGGATGACTGCTCATAAGATACGGCACCAGATACTGCTTTTTACCTGCCTGCCCGGTCAGTTCATAGAACTTCTTTCTGAATCTGACATAGGTCTCTATATGAGGTTTACCCATGCTGTCAAGAACAGCATTACTGCAATGCTCGGGAGCAACCTTCAGCTGACCGCTGACATGATGATTTACAAGCTCACGGAAGAACTCATCATTTTCGTCAGCCATAAGATAGTCAAAGCGTATACCCGAGCGGATGAAAATCTTCTTGACCTTCGGTATTGAGCGAAGTCTGCGAAGAATCTTCAGATATTCGGCGTGATCGGCAATAAGGTTTTTACAGGGGGTCGGCGCAAGACATCTCTTTCCGCGGCAAAGTCCGTTTCTGCTCTGGATATCGCAGGAATTGCGCCTGAAATTTGCCGTCGGACCGCCTACGTCGTGAATATATCCTTTAAAGTCAGGGAGCTGGGTTATTGCAGTAACCTCGCGCACAAGAGACTCTTCACTTCTGGTAGTAATCTGTCTTCCCTGATGGAATGCCAGAGAGCAGAAAGCACAGGCACCGAAGCAGCCACGGTTGTGAACAACCGAAAACTTTACTTCTTCAATGGCAGGCACTCCGCCAAGGGGCTCATATGAAGGATGGTAATTTCGTTCATAGGGAAGCTCATATACTCTGTCAAATTCCTCCGTTGAAAGCGGCGGCTGAGGGGGATTCTGAACAAGAATCATGTCTCCGTGGCGCTGAATCACCGTTTTTCCTCTGACTGCATCATGCTCATCCTGCTGAATTCTGCAGGAAACCGCATATTCCTTTTTCGATTCGCACACAGCCTCAAAGCTCGGACACTGTGCAACCGAGCGGGGCTTATATTCTGCCGAAGGAATCAGAACACAGGTACCGCGAACATCATTGATTGCCTTTACAGGCTCGTAATCAGCAAGTCTGTGAGCAATTTCAAGAATTGAGTACTCACCCATTCCGTAGCTGAGAATATCGGCTCCTGACTCTGCGAGAATCGACGGTCTTATCCTGTCATCCCAGTAATCGTAGTGGGCAAATCTGCGCAGAGAAGCCTCCAGACCGCCTATGATAACAGGCACATCCGGATAAGCCTTTTTTGCAAGATGAGAGTATACAATAGTCGGGCGGTCAGGTCTCTTGCCTGCTTTACCACCGGGAGAATAGTAATCATTGCTGCGCTTTCTCTTGGCTGCAGTATAATGAGCAACCATAGAATCTATGTTGCCGCCGTTTATCAGAAAGCCGAGTCTCGGCTCTCCGAAGCGCCTGAAATCGCGCTCATCAGACCAGTTTGGCTGAGACAGAATGGCAACGCGAAAACCGTCCGCTTCCAGAATCCTGCCGATTATGGCAGTGCCGAAGCTCGGATGGTCAACATATGCATCTGCTGTAACCAGCACGAAGTCAACCTGCTCCCAGCCGAGCAGGTTGACTTCTTTTTTTGTTATAGGTAAAAAAGCCATATTAATCCTCAGTATCGTCAATATCAAAAGGCAAAGTGCCTGTATCAAAGCTTGTGTCAATGGCAATAGGCTCGGAAGAAGACATATTCATCTCAATCCACTGAGTCTTGGTCATAAGCACCTTTCTGGGCTTGGAGCCTTCATAGGGACCTACAATGCCGCGCTCCTCAAGCTGGTCGATCAGCTTGCCTGCTCTTGCGTAGCCGACGCCGAGCTTTCTCTGAAGAAGCGAAACAGAAGCCTGTCCTGCCTGAATAACCGCCTCAATTGCCTTTGACATTGTGGGGTCTTCATCGTGGAATCCGCCGCCTTCATTGGAGCTTGAATCGCCCTTGCCCTTATCGTTTTCAGCGGCCTTGCGCTCGATTTCTTCAGTGATGCTTTCGTCATATTCAGCATCGCCGTTTCTCTTGAGGAAGCTTATGACATCTCCGACCTCTTCGTCACTTACAAAGCAGCCCTGCACACGCTTGGGAGTAGAAGCTCCCATAGGGTTATAGAGCATATCGCCGTAGCCGATAAGAGTTTCCGCGCCGCCTGCTCCGAGAATGGTCTGAGAGTCAATTCTGGAGGAAACGGTAAGAGCGATTCGGCTGGGGATATTATTCTTGATAGTACCTGTAATAACGTCAACAGAAGGACGCTGAGTTGCAAGAATAATGTGCATGCCTGCAGCACGAGCCATTGCAGCAAGTCTTGCGATGGAATCCTCAACCTCTTTTGGTGTTGTCTGCATAAGGTCAGCCATTTCGTCAATGACAATCACTATCTTTGACATCTTCTCAAATTCACCTGTTTTTTCAGCAAGCTCATTATAAGAGTTAAGGCTTCTTACATTCTTGCCCTGAAGCATCTCGTAGCGTTTCTCCATTTCAACAACAGCCCACTGCAGAACACCTGCAGCCTTCTTGGGATTGCTGACAACGGGGACCAGCAGATGAGGAATACCGTTATAAATCTCAAATTCCACCTTCTTTGGGTCAACAAGTACAAGTCTCAGTTCATCGGGGGTGTACTTGTACATAAGGCTTATAAGCATTGAGTTTACGCATACAGATTTACCTGAGCCTGTAGAACCTGCGATAAGCAGGTGAGGCATTTTAGCAAGGTCGCAGGTAATGATGTTGCCCTCAATGTCTTTACCCAGAACGCACGCCAGCGAACCTTTTGCATTCCTGAATGTATCGGAATCAATAAGCTCGCGGATAGAAACAGTGTTTCTCTTTGCGTTAGGAATTTCAATGCCGACTGCAGCCTTTCCGGGAATAGGAGCTTCTATTCGGACTGATTTTGCTGCAAGTCTCAGCTTGATATCATTTGCAAGAGTAGTGATTTTGCTGATTTTTACACCCGGAGCAGGTACTATTTCAAATCTGGTAACTGTAGGACCTCTGCTTATATCAGAAACGGAAGCCTTTACGCCGTACTCCTCAAGGGTCGCGATGAGACGCATTGCATTCTCACGAAGCTCTGCAGTCATATCGATATTTTCGTTCCTTGCTTCCTTCAGCAGGTCAATAGGCGGAAATACATAAGCTTCACGCTCTGCACTCTTCGCTTTATCGTTGTCAGCAATTTCAGCCGCGACTGATTCTGCCTGCTCTGCAATCTCATCAGCCTTTGTGACCTTCCTGGTCTCCTGTTTTGCATGCTCAGGAGCTCCAACCTTTCTGATGATATCATCAAGGCTGCTGTCCTCAGGCTTTGAAGCCTCCTCAGGTTCGGTTTTCACAGGCTGCGCAGGCTCAGGTCTGGCAGGCTTCGCAGTCTCTTTCTTTTCTTCCTTAGCCTTTCCCTTAGGCTTGATTACAAGGATATCGGGAGATGAGCCGAGGCTCTGTACATTTGCCTTTTTTGTATCAGGCTGTTCCTCTGTCTCTTCTTCTCCGTCATCATTATAAGCATCAACAAGCAGTCTGAACTTCCTGTTGAGCTCATCATCAAAGCCGCCGGAACAGTCATCGGAAGAACCGCAATTTTTACCGCTCTTTTTCTTTTTGGGTTCAGCATGTATATACTCATCCTCATCATCGGTGAGCATATTTGCACCCTTTTTATTCTTTTCTTCAATAATCCTGTAATGTCTTTTTCCGTCAGTTTTTCTTCTGACCGGAATTTCAGGTTCATCGATCTCTTCAGGCTCCTCAACAGCTTCTTCTCTTCTCGCTCTCTCCTGAGCAGCCTTTTCTCTCTGATTGTTTATTCCGCTTTTTGCCTTATCGAAAAAGCCTGCAAAAACCGCAATAAGCTGAGCTATCGAAGTCTTTGTACTTATCATTACAAATGCAAAGACAGACAGCAGCCATATGATAATAGCCCCTGCTTTGCCTATGTACTTTGCAGCAATACCGCCTGTAAGTCCTCCGATCACACCGCCGCCTTTATATTCTTTACCACTGTTTCGGCAGACTTCAACAAGTGCGTCAACATCGTAGGAATCAGCACCCTTTACGGTAAACGCCGTAAGTCCCGACGAAACAAGCAGCAGCAAAACAAACATCCAGATTGTTTTAAGGATAATATCTTTCACAGGCTTTTCCTGAGCAATGAGAACAGTGACAACGATCATTGCCACAAACCACAGAACCGCAGGAAGACCGAAGAATCCATACAGAGAGGCATGGAGTGTCTCCCAGTATCCTGAGCCTTTTATGAAAGATACAAAAATAAACAGTACGCCCAGTGTGAAGAGAACAACCATCAGAACCTGTCTGCTGAAAGTATTGTCAGCAGTCTGCTGAGTATTTGATTTTCTGGTAGTCGTTTTTTTCCCTGAAGAGCTTTTTCCCTTCATCTGAGACTTGGGAGTATTTCTCGCTCTTGCGGGAGTTGTACGTTTTTCAGCCATTTAATGAACCACCTTGATTAACCGATAGAGCTTGCAGAAATAATGTCAGAAAGCGATACCGCGTCGCTTGCAGAAGCAAGATCAGCAGAGGAAACCATATCAGTATTGGAAATATTGATGATATCAGCAGCATCCATGGATGCTCCGGTGAAAATATTGTTGCCGGTGGAATACTCGATAATGGCAACAACTATTACAATGAATCCCATTGCAAGGCAGTACCAGCCAAAATAATTGAGCTTGTTGTTGCTGACAATCCATTTAAGTCCGATAATCGCAAGTATACCGACAACCGCGGAAACGGCAATGCCGATGACAGCATCAAAAGCAGTGAAATTGGTGATCCTTTCGGCGGCAGGAGTATCGATGAACTCATCTTTAATGTCAAGCAGAGTAGCTGCAAGAACAGCAGGAATACTCATAATAAACGACATGCTCAGCGCGGTGTTCTTCTCAAGACCTGTGATCATACCGACTGTTGTGGTGGAGCCTGAACGGCTGATGCCGGGCATTGATGCAAAGCACTGAGCAATACCCATTGCAGTTGCATTCTTTGCAGTAATTTTTTCGCTGCCTTCTCTTGCCTTTGCAAGATAGGTGGAATAAAGAAGCAGAGCACCGGTGATAAGAAGGAAAATACCTTCAGCGAGTATATCGTTGTCTTCTGAGAAATATGTAGAAAGGTCTGCCATATCCTTTACAGGCTCACCGTCAGCCATTGTAATGCCAAGAACGCTGAACACAGGGATAAACAGAAGAATTGCCCATGCAGATGCTATGACAACCATCACAACCATACGGCGTGTTGTATTCATCTCAGGCATTCTGAAAGCAGATGACTTTGCATTTTCAAAGGGCTTTTTTGTAAGCCTGAGCCAGAGAACTTTTACTCTGTCGGAAAGCCACTTCCAGCCGTCGCCGCACATTCTGAAAAATTCAATAATCAGATCGGCAATAAGCTTTCTGTATGCTACGAATACCGCTACCAGCGTACCTAAATGCAGCAGAAGCGTGAAGGTCTGAGCGCCGTCGCCGCTGCTTCCCGAAATATGCTGATAAAGGGAAACATGACCGCTGCTGGAAACGGGCAGAAACTCAGTCAAGCCCTGTATTATCGCCTGAAAAATTACATCAAGAAAACTCATTATGTACTCTCCCTCGTTGTTTTATAAATATAATATATACCATACATTGTGTTTTTTCAAGGAAATTATGTAAATTACTCTTCAAAGGAGCCGATTATTGCAGCTCCTTTGAAAAAGTCAGTTATCAATATCGATATATTTACAGGAAACAGAATAAACATCAGGATAATCGGTTATTATCGACAGTCTGCGTACATTGCCGTCAAGTCTGCCCTCTTTATGATGGGATTCACGGGAAAAATCTCTGCCTGCCATCAATCCTGTTCCAACGACCCTGTTCTCAGATTTATCAAAATGCCACAGCAGGATTTTATCCATTCTTCTGTACCTGCCTTCGCTCTATTTCACCGTAAAGCCAGTCTATGGCATCCGACAGAGAACCAAGCTCATCGATAAGTCCTTCGCTGACAGCCTGCTTGCCGTCAAGCACTGTTCCGACATCGGTAGTAAGCTCGCCCACCGTCCGCGACAGTTCAAGAAAACGCTCAGGTGAAATTTTGGAATTTCCTGAAACAAACTTTGTTATTCTGTCCTGCATCCGCTCAAAATAAGACAGTGTCTGTGGAACGCCGAGCACAAGCCCGCTCATGCGTACAGGATGAATTGTCATTGTAGCAGTGGGAACTATAAAGGATCGCTTTGCTGATACTGCCAGAGGCACGCCGATTGAATGTCCTCCGCCAAGAACAAGTGAAACGGTCGGTTTTCTCATTCCTGCAACAAGCTCAGCAATCGCGAGACCTGCTTCTATATCTCCGCCGACAGTATTGAGCAGAATAAGAAGACCTTCAATCTCTTTAGCTTCCTCAATCGCAACAAGCTGTGGAAGTATATGCTCATATCTTGTTGTCTTATTCTCTGATGGCAGCACCTGATGCCCTTCAATCTGCCCGATTATCGATATGCAGTGAAGAACATGTTTTCCTTCTGTAGTTGCAGAGCTTATGTCCTTTATCCGTTCAATGTCGTCAGGGCTCATCACTTCGTCTTCATTGTCATGACGTTCTCGCTCGTCACTCATGCATCTCACCTCGGAAATATCATTCCCAAAAGCAGCCGATGCATACACAGAAACTCAAAACTTCAATCAGTATATCACAATTTAACAATATCTGCAACCGATAAAGCACAATATTTAGTGGACGCTGACGCACTAAAGGATTGACAATAGATGAAAATTATAAGATAATATCTAAATAAAACAGATTATTTATGAGGTGATATCAATGGGCTATACTATCGCGCAGAAAATCATCAAGAACCATCTGCTCTCCGGTGAAATGAACGTCGGCGAGGAGATCGGTCTGCGTATTGACCAGACACTTACTCAGGACGCTACAGGCACCATGGCTTATCTTGAATTTGAGGCTATCGGTGTTCCCAGAGTCAAGACTGAGCGTTCTGTTGCTTACATCGACCACAACACACTCCAGACAGGCTTTGAAAATGCTGATGACCACAGATATATTCAGAGTGTTGCAAAGAAGCACGGCATCTGGTATTCCCGTCCCGGCAACGGGATCTGCCATCAGGTACATCTTGAAAGATTCGGTGCTCCCGGAAAGACCCTTATCGGTTCCGACAGCCATACCCCCACAGGCGGCGGTATCGGCATGCTTGCAATGGGTGCAGGCGGACTTGACGTTGCAGTTTCCATGGGCGGCGGTGCTTACTATATCACAATGCCCAAAATGGTAAGAATCAACCTCAAGGGTTCTCTTTCTCCCTGGGTCAGCGCAAAGGATGTTATTCTTGAAGTTCTCAAGCTCCTCACCGTTAAAGGTGGCGTAGGCAAGATCATCGAGTACGGCGGCGAAGGCGTATCTACCCTTTCTGTTCCCGAAAGAGCTACCATTACAAACATGGGTGCTGAGCTCGGTGCTACAACCTCCATATTCCCCTCCGACGACATCACACGTTCCTTCCTGAAGGCTCAGGACAGAGAAGATGTATGGGTAGAGCTCAAGGCAGACGACGATGCTGTTTATGATGAGACCTATGAGATAGATCTCTCCTCTCTCCAGCCTCTTGCAGCTGCACCTCACAGCCCTGACAATATCATCTCCATCGAAGAGCTCGACGGCAAGAAGATCGACCAGGTACTTATCGGTTCCTGCACAAACTCCAGCTACCTAGACCTTATGAGAGTCGCAGCAATCCTCAAGGGCAAGACCGTTCATCCCGACGTCAGCCTCGGTATCGCTCCCGGCTCCAAGCAGGTTTACAATATGCTTGCTCAGAACGGTGCACTGGCTGACATTATCGCATCAGGTGCAAGAATTCTCGAATGTGCCTGCGGTCCCTGCATCGGCATGGGTCAGTCTCCCAACTCCAAGGGTATTTCCCTTCGTACCTTCAACCGTAACTTCGAAGGCAGAAGCGGTACCGCAGACGGACAGGTTTACCTCGTAAGCCCCGAGACCGCTGCAGTCAGCGCTATTGCAGGTGTCTTTACCGATCCCCGCAAGCTTGGTGATGCTGTTGCTATCGACCTTCCCAAGGCATTCTTGATCAACGACAACATGATCACACCTCCTGCTCCCGTTGAGGAGATGGACAGTGTTGAGATTCTCCGCGGTCCCAATATCAAGCCCTTCCCCGCAACCGAGCCCATGCCCTCTGAAATCAGCGCCAAGGCTGTACTCAAGGTTGGCGACAATATCACCACCGACCATATCATGCCCGCAGGCTCCAAGATCCTCCCCTATCGTTCCAACATTCCTTATCTTTCTCAGTATTGCTTCGGCGTATGCGACAAGGAATTCCCCGAAAGATGCAAGGCTGAGGGCAAGGGAATCGTTATCGGCGGCAGCAACTACGGTCAGGGTTCTTCCCGTGAGCATGCAGCTCTCGTTCCCCTGTATCTCGGCGTGAAGGCTGTTATCGTAAAGTCCTTCGCAAGAATCCACATGGCTAACCTTGTAAACGCAGGCATTATCCCCTTCACCTTCAAGAATCCTGATAACTACGATACCATCGATCAGATGGATGAGCTCGTGATAGGCGATGTTCGTTCACTTGTCGGTCTCAGCGATATCACTGTCAAGAATGTAACCAAGGGTACAGAATTCACTGTTACCTGTAATATTTCCGAGCGTCAGCGCGACATCCTGCTTGCAGGCGGTCTCCTTGACTACACCAGAGAAAACGCATAAGGAGTGTTCAAAATGGACAAGAGAATTGAAGCTGCCGTTGCGCAGTTTGAAAAAGTCATGCTCAAGCAGCTTGAGCGTGTTGACAGAATGAAGAACGGCGAGGACTTCGTCGACTTTGAAAAGCTCGACAAGATCATTATCGGTATCTGCGGCGGCGACGGCATCGGTCCCGTTATCACCAAGGAATCCGCAAGAGTTCTTGAATTCCTTCTCAAGGATGAGGTTGCAAGCGGCAAGGTCGAGCTTCGCTACATCGACGGTCTTACCATCGAAAACCGAGTTGCTGTAATGAAGGCAATTCCTGATCACGTTCTTGCAGAGCTCAAGGAATGCCACGTTATCCTCAAGGGTCCCACAACCACTCCCAGAGCAGGCGATCCCTGGCCCAATATCGAAAGCGCAAACGTTGCAATGCGCAAGGAGCTTGACCTCTTTGCAAATGTCCGTCCCGTAAAGGTTCCCGATCAGGGCATCGACTGGACCTTCTTCCGCGAGAACACCGAAGGTGCTTACACCCTCGGCTCCGACGGTACTAACGTTACCGACGATCTTGCTGTTGACTTCACCGTTACCACCACTCAGGGTACTGAGAGAATCGCAAGACTTGCTTATGAGTACGCAAAGAAGAACGGCAAGGACAGAGTTTCCATCATCACCAAGGCAAATGTTGTAAAGACCACTGACGGTAAGTTCCTCCGTCTCTGCAAGGAGATCGGCAAGGAATATCCCGAGATCACAACAGATGACTGGTACATAGATATCACCACCGCAAAGCTCATCGACGAGAAGCGTCGTCGTGACTTTAAGGTATTCATTCTCCCCAACCTCTACGGCGACATTCTCACCGATGAGGCTGCTGAATTCCAGGGTGGCGTAGGTACCGCAGGCAGTGCAAACTACGGCAAGCGTTACTCCATGTTTGAAGCTATCCACGGTTCTGCTCCCAGAATGATGGAAGAAGGCAGAGGATGCTATGCTGACCCCTGCTCCATGCTCCGTGCAACCGTTATGCTTCTCTCCCACATCGGTTTCCAGAAGCAGGCTGATAACCTCGAAAAGGCACTTGACATCTGCATGTTCACCGAGAAGAAGCTTACAATTACCGGACGTGACACAGGCTGCACCTGCAGTGAGTTCGGTGACTACATCATGGAGACAGTCGAGAAGATTTCCAAGTAAAAAACAAGGAGTTAATCCGTTATGCTGAACGATAAAATTTCCATCTCTGTAATCCGCAGATTGCCGAGATACTACAGATTCCTCGGCAGGCTCAAGGATTCAGGCATCAACAGAATTTCATCCGGTGAACTTGCTTCCAGCATGGGACTCACCGCCTCACAGATTCGCCACGACCTTAACTGCTTCGGAGGCTTCGGTCAGCAGGGCTACGGTTATGATATTGTCAAGCTTCATTCTGAGATCGGCAAAATCCTCGGACTTGACAATTCCTACAAGGCTGTCCTTATTGGCGTAGGCAATCTCGGAAAGGCTGTTGCAAGTCATATATCCTTCCCTGACAGAGGTTTCTTTCTGGATGCTGTTTTTGACAACAATCCCGAAATAATCGGTACTTCCATAGGCTCTGTAACTGTTCGCGACGTATCGGAGCTTGCTGATTACTGCAGCGAATCAAAGCCTGACTGCGCATTCCTCTGTCTCCCCTATGAGAGCGCCGAGCCTGTTGCAGAAATCCTTTATAACGGCGGTGTCCGTTCATTCTGGAATTTCTCTCATTTTGACCTTACACTCAAATATAACGATGTCATAATGGAAAATGTTCACTTGACCGACAGCCTTATGACACTCTGCTATCGCATGAGTGAAAAGAACTGAATTAAAAAGGTGCAGACCATGCAGTCTGCACCTTTTTCTATCTTTCAAGTTCTGTAAAGAGTGATGGAATCATTTCTATAATGTCAGATGGCGTCATGGCGGTCACAGAATATTTCTTCGCACTTCTGTCTCCGCATTCACCGTGAATATAAACACCACAGGAAACCGCATCCGCCAGATACATACGCTGCGCCAGCAGAGAGCTGATTATTCCTGCAAGTACATCACCCGAACCGCCCTTTGCCATTCCCGGATTACCTGTAGTATTTACAAATAATCTGCCGTCTGCCATTGAGATTATTGTATTTGCGCCCTTTAGCACAACAGTCACTCCGTAATCCCTCCCAAAGCAGCACGCAGTTTCAAGTCTGCTGCTCTGAACATCAGAAGCGCTCTTTCCTGTCAGCCTGGCCATTTCTCCGGGATGCGGAGTAATTATAATTTCTGACTTTCTATTTTTAAGAAGCTCAGGCTGTTCTGCCAGGCAGTTAAGGGCATCGGCATCGAGCAGAAGAGGAATCTCAGCATTCTCAAGCACTGTTTTCAGAATCTCAGCAGTCCTTCTGCTCTGACCCATTCCGCAGCCAACAAGACAGGCTGTGGATTTTTTAAGGGCTTCTATTATCTGTGTGCGGTCACTCTCAGACAACAATGAGCAATCCGATTCAATGGGGAGATATGTTGCCTCAGGAACATTTGATGCAACAATACCCATGCATTTTTCAGGAACAACACATCTTATAAGTCCTGCGCCGCATCGAACTGCAGCCTTGATTGCAAGAACAGCTGCTCCTGGCATGGACTCGCTGCCGCATATGGCAAGAAGAGTACCGTAATCGCCTTTATGAGTATTGTTCCTTCTTGGATTGAAGCAAAGCCTGCTGCTCTGAAAATCAGTGATTTCAAGTGCTGCATCGCTTACCGGAATACTCTTTACATCTATACCGATATCCGCAGTATAAACCTTACCGCAGTGCTCGAGAGCAGGATAAATCACATGACAGGGTTTTCTTGTTGTAAAGGTAACTGTAGCATCAGCTTTGACTGCACCCTCCGCAACGCAGCCTGTGTCTGCATAAACGCCACTTGGAAGGTCTATTGCAATAACCTTTGCTCTTGCTGCATTGATACAGGCAAAAATCTTTTTGAGATTTTCATCAAGCTCACCCGAAAAGCCTGTACCGCATACTGCATCGATAATAATATCCGCAATATTGATAGTTTTAAAAAACTCTTCACGGTCTTCTTCAACATTAAAAAGCAGGCACTTGATTCCTGCACGCTCAGCTCTGCCGAAGAGATCAATATCGTCTCCCTCTGTCGGGTATCCGTGAGTCAGCAGAACACGAACCTTGGCACCGCTCTTGGCAAGTGCTCTGGCTGCAACAAAACCGTCTCCGCCGTTATGCCCTCTTCCGCAGACAACCGCCACGCTTTTGCGGTCGGCACCATACTGCTCTGCAGCAAATTTAGCCGCCGCAGTACCTGCTCTTGTCATCAGTTCAATATGTTCCACTCCGTTTTTTACTGCTATTTCTTCAATCTCTTTAGTTTTTCTTTTGTCCAGAATCATAATTATCACCTATAAAACAAGCGCACAGCAGGCTGTGCGCTTGAAATCTCGATTAAGCATTGCGGAATGCATCGATGTATACGCTTCTCTTGACATAAGTCTTGAGTGCCTTTTCGAGTCTTTCGCTGGATTTGAGAACAACAACAGTTCTGCCGATGGTGGGATGACGGAAATCAATATAAAGGTCGCCGTCGCCTGCATAGGTCTCAGAATAGACAAGAACAGTTGCGTCCTTGCTGTCAGCAAACATATTGGGCTTATAGATGCCCATCTTCTCGGTGGTCTTTACATCGACAGTAAGCATTCTCTTTCTCTTTGCTTTTGCAATGATCTTATCAATGGTAAGCTCGCCGTTGACGAAAATATACTCATATTCAATTGCGGTATTTCTGATAAGACCTACTGCAATAACAATACCTGCGATATAAAGAAGAATAAAGAAAGCAAAAGCAGCTAAAACGCCTTCACCGAGGAACCAGTACAGAAGATAAATCAGCACTGTGGGAGCTACTGTACAAATCAGTACATAGAGAAGGCATTTAAGTATATCCTTGCCCTCAAACTTTTTCTTGACGATCTGCTCAAATACAACATCACTGAACATTATAAATCCTCCTTGAGAAATCACTTAAGTTATTATACCACAGTTTTACTGTATTGGCAATGCAGACAGCGAAATATTTTGCAAAATAACACAAAATCCCTCACGGCATAAGCCGTGAGGGAAAACACTATTTTTCTTTAAGCTGTTCCATTGCGGATACAACCTTGAGACTGTAGGCATTCTGCATGGTTCCTTTTTTCCATTTTTTTGCTGCCGCACCTTCTCCAAGATTATAGCACATCAGAACTTTATGAATATCAGAATGTTTCGCGGTATATCTGGAAAGCCAGTAAATACCCGCTTTTGTATTCTGTTTGAAATCAAGAAAATTGCTCACTCCCAGCTTCTTTTTCAGATAGCTGTGATTGCACTTGTTTATCTGCATTATTCCGTAATCATTTGTTTTTGATCTCGCATTGATTCTGTATCCGCTCTCAACCTTCATAAGCCCCAGCACAAGTTCAAACGATACATTGTACTTTCTGCAAACGCTGCGCACATAATCCTGTTGTTCATCGCTCAGTGCGATATTGTAGTACACATCATTTTCAATATATTTCACAGAATAAGAAATGCATTTCGGATTATGAGGTGCTGAATCTGCAAACAGTCTGCTCTGGGTATTGCTGTTTGCAGTTCCGCTGACGTTGATTCCGGCTGCCTTCTGAAAGTTTCTGACCGCAGATCTTGTAAGCGGTCCATACTTTCCGTCTATATTTCCGCTGTAGTACCCGAGATACGCAAGTCTCGACTGAAGTTTTTTTACCGATGTCCCCCTGCTGCCGTATTTAAGGGTCTTATATGACACAGAAACCACTGAAACAGTGGCTGCTTCAGCTTTAACAGGTGCAAGACTGACAGCAAATAATGCCAATAACAATACGCAACATACAGTGATTAATTTTTTCATAATTATACCTCCTGTTTACTATGTATATTCATAAACAGGAAAAATATGCATGATTTTAAAAAAAGTATTGACAAATCAGTTTAAAGTGCTAAAATCATTTCAAACATACCAAACCGCTGACAGGGAGATCAAACCGACAGCGCACTCACAGAGAGTCCGGGATGCTGTGATCCGGGCAGAAAGCGAGTCGGCAAATGGACCCTCGAGGGCTGCGGCAAACGTATTATTCAAGTAGCTGCAGACGTGTTGCTCACGTTACAGGGCAGGAATGTGATTGCATTTCATGAGGTGGGCGTTTTATACGCCAAGCAAGGTGGCACCGCAGGTAATTCATACCTGTCCTTCGCAAGTTTTTTGCGAAGGACAGGTTTTTTATTTTTTATCTACGAAAGGAGTTAATCAAAATGACTGAAATCCCCTACAAGATCTATCTTAACGAAAATGAGCTTCCAAGAGCCTGGTACAATGTTCGTGCAGATATGAACAAGGATCATGCTGCACTTCTTAACCCGAATACATTTGAGCCTGTCACTGTAGATGAGCTTTCAAATGTATTCTGCAGAGAGCTTGCAAAGCAGGAACTGAATACAACCGATCGATTCATAGAAATCCCGGAAGAAATCAGAAACTTCTATAAAATGTACCGTCCTTCTCCCCTTGTTCGCGCATACTGCCTGGAGAAAGCTCTTGATACCCCCGCACACATCTACTACAAGTACGAGGGCGGCAACACCTCGGGAAGCCATAAGCTCAATTCAGCAATCGCTCAGGCTTATTACGCAAAGCAGCAGGGACTTAAATCACTGACCACAGAAACAGGTGCAGGACAGTGGGGTACTGCCCTTGCCATGGCGTGCGGTTATCTTGGAATAGACCTGCAGGTTTTCATGGTCAAGTGTTCTGCAATGCAGAAGCCCTACAGAAGAGCGGTAATTGAAACCTACGGCGGTAAGGTCATCCCTTCTCCCTCCAATACTACAGAGGCAGGACGCAGAATCCTCGCACTTGATCCAGACTGCACAGGCAGCCTTGGAACAGCTATTTCAGAAGCTGTTGAAACCGCACTGAAGAACGATTCTTCTCGCTATGTTCTCGGAAGTGTACTGAATCTTGTACTTCTCCACCAGACAATAATTGGTCTTGAAGCAAAAACCGCAATGGAAAAATATGATATTTACCCTGATATAGTCATCGGCTGTGCAGGCGGCGGCTCGAATCTGGGCGGACTTATGGCGCCCTTCATGGCTGACAGACTCGCAGGAAAGAAAGCGCCATACTTTATTGCAGTCGAGCCTGCATCCTGCCCCACTCTTACAAGAGGAAAATTTGCATACGACTACTGTGATACAGGAAAGGTAACGCCTCTTGCCAAAATGTACACCCTCGGCAGCGGATATATGCCTGCCTCAAGCCACGCAGGCGGTCTTCGTTACCATGGAATGAGCCCGATACTCTCTCAGCTTTATCATGACGGCTTCCTTGATGAAGCAAGAAGCGTAAAGCAGACCGAAGTGTTCGCTGCTGCAACGCAGTTTGCAAAGGTTGGGGGCATCCTCCCTGCCCCCGAATCCTCCCATGCCATCAGAGCAGCCATTGACGAGGCTCTCAAGTGCAAGGAAACGGGTGAAGAAAAGACTATTCTTTTCGGTCTTACCGGAACAGGTTACTTTGACCTTTCTGCCTATATGGCTTATAACGACGGCAGCATGCAGGACTACGCTCCTTCGGACGAGGATTTGAAGAAAGGCTTCGACGGCATTCCCTCTATCCCCGGCATACAGTAATATCCTTACCAAATTTTCTGCAATGACATGATGCGACTTCCATGTTAGACTATCAGTCAGAAAGGAGGCAGAATTATGCCTACACGCAGGATACTCAAATATACTACTGCATTCGTTCTGACATTATGTCTCACTTTTTCTTCATTTGCTTTATCATCCGCTAATGTAAATGCTGCATCAGCATCATCCAGTGCAGGAACAGTAGCGGTGTCCTCGGGAAGATTAAATGTCCGCTCTTCCGCTTCGACATCCGGTTCAATACTTACCAAACTATCAAACGGCAGCTACATTACTCTCATTTCCAGAAGCGGCGCCTGGTGGAAGGTCGAATATGCATCAGGAAAATACGGCTATTGCAGCGCTTCATACATCAGGCAGCTGACCTCAAGCAAGGCGATGAAGGTTACTACTTCCGGCAGCTCACTGAATGTGCGCACAGGTCCTTCTACTTCATACTCTGTAAAATCATCACTCAGAAACGGTACTGCAGTTGTTGTTATTTCAGACCATGGTACATTCTCAAGAGTTCTGTATAACGGTACATCCACAGGCTATGTAAGCAAAAACTATCTAAAGGCCTTTACCTCTTCAGATCCATCTGTCAAGCTATCTGTACCCAGTTACAAGCAGACTGACAGCCGCTGGGCATCGGTGAAACTTGGTTCTTCAGGTAAAACCATCGGCGATATCGGATGCACAACCACAGCTCTGGCAATGGTCGAAAGCTATCGCACAAGCACCACAATAACACCCGATGCCATGTCAAAAAAACTTACCTATTCTTCTTCAGGCTCGCTTTACTGGCCTTCAAATTATAGGTTTGTTACTGATTCGAAGAATTATCTCAGCACTGTAGCTGATCTTCTCAGACAGGGCAAGCCTGTAATAATCGGATGCAAAAAGAGCAGCGGAAGTCAGCATTGGGTAGTTGTTACAGGCTGGAACGGACAGTCGCTCTCAGCATCTGCTTTTACTATAAATGACCCCGGCAGCAAAAGCAGAACCACACTTTCACAGTTTATAAGCGTTTACCCGAATTTTCACAAAATAGCATACTATGCATGAAAAAGCTGCCGCTGAATGCGGCAGCTTTTTTCCATACAGATCAATGTTTTGTTTTTAAATAGTATTCTTCGGGAATACTGATTTCAACCACTGGTGCTCCGGCTGACAGCTTGAGATCGAACAACCCTGAGGTCGTGACGACCGCAATTTTATTAGCGGGCAAGATTGCACAGTAGTCAAGAACATTCTCACAGAAAATCTCATTGCTGTATTCTCCTGTCTCAAGACAGTCCATGTTCAGAAGTCTTTCGTAAAGCTTTTTTGCAATATACTCAGAAACCTCTTTTTCATTTACGAACAGAGATGCCGCATCAACAGCCTCGCCTGTTATGGCGTTATAATTAAATACATTGTTCTGCTTTACAAATTCAAATTTATCCTTATTAATAAATCTCTGCTCAAAGCTAAGAGAAAAGCTTATATATTTGCCGTCATTGCAGTAGATTTTATATACGCCTATCTCAACAAAGGAATAATCTGTCAGATCGGTACCTGCGAGGAATCCGACTGCCTTATTCTTTCTTGTTTTGATTCTGTTAAGAGAAATCATGTCAAGCGTCGTATCATTTATCAAAGACTGAGCATCTTCCCTTGCCATGTTTTTGAACATGGGAACGGAATATATACCGTTTATATCAGACTCCGATACAGTCTCAAATCTCTCATTATATGAAGGGACAGATTCAGATGGGCCGATGCTGCTATCTTTTTCGCAGCCGCAGACAAGCAGCATAAAGATCACTGTAAATATTGCAAGTGCTTTCAATCGCACACAAACCACCTCCGTGTATCTACATGATTATACTAAAGCAAACCCCTAACGTCAATCGTTCACTCAATTATTTTTATTTATCGCCGGAGAAATAACGTCATGATGTATCTTAAATTCCTTCTTCTGCTGATTGCTTCAGTGCTGATTGTTATATCTGTACGCATAATTATTATTACCGCCGGATGTGAAGCATGCAAAAAAAATTTTTCCGATTCGGATGATGATTTTGATTAATTTTATCAAAATATCCGTGTCGAAATATGTCACATTCCGTTGATTTACACATAACCTGCGTGTATAATCAACACAATATATCGTGGAACGATGTTTAAGGAGATGTACTTATGTCAAAGCTGATTCCTATCAATGAGCGTATGAGAGCATGCAGAATTGCATGCAACCTCACTCAGAAGGAAGTTGCAGACATGCTTAATGTCAACCGTTCTACCTATTCCTACTATGAAAGCGCGCGCTCTGAACCCAGTCTGGATACTTTAGATAAGTTATCAATTATTTATAAAGTTCCTCTTCACCAGCTTCTCGGCAGCGAACCTATGCCAATCCGTGTGGCAGATCATTCTCCTGAAAGCGCAGGGTCAGCAAATACAGATTTGGAAGATAGAATGTATATCAATCTGCTGAGTAAGGATGAGAGATTTCTTATCCTTAAGTTCAGAACATTATCAAAAAAGCAGCAGGAAGAATTCCTCTACAGTTTTGGTTTCCCGCAGGATAACGGTTCTTCCAAAAAGAAAAATTAAGCATTGAACCCGACAGCAGTAAGAACATAGCTCTTACTGCTGTCTTTTATTAACAAATTATAAACTTATGAAAAAAAACTTGATTTCTTCTTAATTTATCTTCATAATTTCTAATATAAAGTATTAGCAGGATGTGATAATATGTCAGAAAAGAAAACCCGAGCTGAACGCAAGGCGGAAAAGAAAGAGCTGAAGCTTAAGCTCAAGGAAGAGAAGAAGGAAGCAAAACGCGCAAAGAAATATGAGCGCAAGCGTATTCCCGGCAAAAAGTTCTACAATTACAAGAATAAGCGCGGCGACAGAAAGGACGGATGGAGAGTTCACAGCAGTGACCCTGTTTTCTATCTCATCCCCCATATTATGCGCACACGTCTCGACTCTATGGTTTTCTTCGAAGAACGTGTAGATATTGAAGGACTTGATAAATTTGTACGAAAGATGCGCCGCGAGGGAGATATGCCTCAGCTTGCAAGAATCATCGTCTTCATGGCTGCATTTGTCCGTGCTGTTTCCCAGTATCCCAACCTCAACCGCTTTGTTATCGGCGGCAGAATTTACGCAAGAAATTCACTTGAAATATCAATGACCATCAAGCGCGAAATGACAATCGATGCCCCTGAGGAAACCATAAAGGTTGCTTTTGACCCTGATTTTACTCTTCAGCAGGTTTACACCGCTGTCATGGATGAGATAAACAAGGTAAAGGGTTCAAAGGATGAAACCGGCTCAACCAACGACACCGGTGCTGTTGTCGGTATCGTCTCCTCTCTCCCCAACTGGCTTATCAAGGGTGTCGTTAACCACATCCGCAAGACCGACAACAAGAAGGGCACCTACAAGCTCATCAAGGAGGTCAGCCCCTTCCATACCACTGTCTTCATCACCGACATCGGCTCTGTCGGTATCGGCTCTGTATACCATCATCTGTATGAATTCGGCACCTGCTCAATTTTCGCAGGCGTAGGCAAGAAGGAAAAGATGTTTGTTCGAGAGGATGACGGTGAAATCCGCGACCATCAGAGCATCAACCTCCGCTTTACCGTTGACGAGCGCATCGGCGACGGTTTCTACTACGGCAAGGCTATCAGATACATAACCCATCTGCTTAAGCATCCCGAAGAGCTGCTTACCCCCCCTGAGACAGTAAAGGAAGACACTCTCCACTGATAATAGAAAGGCAGTCATGAAAATGACTGCCTTTTTTAGTTCACTATACAACAAAATCCGCCCTGAAGACCAGAGCGGATTCTGTTAATGTAAAGATGATATTAGTCGTTGTTTTCTTCTCTCATCTTTGCAAAGCAAGCGCTGCAGTATACAGGACGATCCTCACGGGGCTTAAAGGGAACCTTAGCCTCGCCGCCGCAAGCTGCGCAGGTTGCGATGAAGGTCTCGCGCTCGGGTCTGCCGCCGTTCTTTCTCGCATCACGGCAAGCTTTGCATCTCTGGGG
>JAZUPA010000031.1:0-6406 GCA_045604945.1 Acutalibacteraceae bacterium | reverse complement strand
CAGGTTGACTGCGGCGCCCAAAGCAAAACGCTTAATGCTGCTCGGTTCCCCGCCTGACATGATTCACGTCGCTCTGTCGCACAGGACCCGGCATCCGCATGCCGCTGCGCAGGTTAGCTGTTTTCAGTAATGGGTATTTTACCACATTAACTCATCGATTGCAAGTATTTACGGAGCTTTTTTCTCTATATATGAAAATTATCCTTCCCCTCCTATGATTTCTGCATCCAAACTGCGTTTTTCTCAAATCGTTAAAAATGCATAAATCTTCAGGTGATTATGGAATTTGTATTTATCCAAGCGACGAAATCGCGTTAAAGCGTTAAATCGGCGCCAGAATTTCTATTGTGCATTATATACATAATTCTTTATTTAAATATAGTTAAATAATCACAGGTTTTAGTTTTATCGCACAAAGAATCTTTCAAAAAGTTGTTGACATTCACCAAAACCGTGTTATAATAAAGCCGTAATCAGGAGGGCGCCACGAGAGCCCCGCGGTTACACCGGCGCCAGTCGTCGGACACACTCGCAGGATATAACATGAAGCAACACAATTTCTTATTGTAATGTGGAAAGGATGATCCTAACATGAGAAGTACAGTATGGTCTCTCACAAATGTTGAAGTCAACGACTTCATGAAGCTTATCGAAGAGTGCAAGGGCAATGTCTATCTTGTCACTCCCGAGGGCGACAAGCTCAATCTCAAGAGCACTCTCTGCAGCCTTATCGGTCTTGCAAGCATCATCAAGGGCGGCATTGTCGCAAATGCATCTCTCGTCTGCGACAGACTTGAGGATGAAGGTATCCTTCTCAAGTATAAGCTCTACAAGAAAATCGAGTCCGTTGAGACAGCCTCACAGGATGAGGTATCTGACGACACTAACGAGGATGAGTCCGTTGCATAATGCAGCGGTAAATGCTCAGCGTAAGTCAAACTATTGACCTGCGAGTAGCAAACACTTACGTCTACAACAATCACACGCTTGCAGGAGCAACTCCTGCAGCGTGTGTCCAAATAAATCTCTTTTCATGAATTTTTGCTGATTTTCTCTAATCTTTCTCTTTTTCATCTTCACACCTTAAAAAAGTCCTTCATTCGAAGGGCTTTTTTAATTTTTTCTTCGTTGACTGACCTTCGAAAGAATGTTATTATTTAGCTGTCACGAAAGGAATGAGCTGCTTATGGAAAAAATCCGGACATTGCTCCGCAAGCTTCTGACGAAGGAAGTTATTCTTTATCTTGTTTTTGGCGGTCTGACAACCGTTATTGATTTTATTGTTTTCTATTTTTCCTATAATATCCTTCACATTGACGAGATGGTCTCCACCGCTATCGCCTGGTGCTTTGCTGTGATTTTTGCCTATGTCACCAATCGGCTCTTCGTTTTCGAAAGCAAGGAAAAAGAAAAGACCGGTCTGCTGCGCGAATTCGGGCTGTTTATCGGCGCAAGACTTTTATCTCTGGGCATTTCTGAGCTTATTGTACTGCTGATAATGAAGGTCATTGGCTTTGACAGTGAGCTTGGCAGTATTGTTACAAAGCTTGTGTGCGCGGTGGTTGTGGTCATTTTCAACTACTTTGCCAGCAAATTTGTTATTTTCAGGAAAGGCGATTCCGAAAAGAATTGAGAAGATTGTGTTAAAACCCTCGACAAATCGCTCACTTAAAGATATAATACTATCCGACATATATTTTGAAGGGAGTCTTTACCTATGGTATTCTGCACCAAATGCGGTCAGAGCTATGACGACAACCTCAGCAGCTGCCCTAACTGCGGCGCTGAGAACAAGGCAAAATCAAATTCTCAGGGATTCAATGCTGATGACCTCTACAACATGGCATTCAACACTGAGGACACCACCGGCTCAATGAGCGCTGATGACATCAAGAACAACATGCCCATTTCTCTTCTGGCATACATCGGTCCTCTTGCTCTTATCACCTATTTCTGCGCAAAGGATTCAAAGTTTGCCCGTTACCACGCTGTAAGGGGTCTGAATCTCTTTATCATCGAATTCCTCCTCGGCATTATCTGCGTAATCGTAGGAGCTATTCCTATTGTCGGCTGGATTGTTTCCACAGCATTCGGTCTTATCTCTCTCGCATTCTCCATCATCGGCATTGTCAATGTCGTAAAGGGTCGCTGCAGAGAGCTGCCTTTCATCAGCAAGATCAAGTTTGTAAAATAATCAGCAAAGCCGCTGCGAAAGCAGTGGCTTTTTCTTTTATCCTTATTTCTTGTTCTTTTCCTTGGCGCGCTTGTCGCTGATGATCTTCATGTGCTCAGCGGTGATAAGCTCAACATTGTTCTCCTTTGCCCAGTCAACGCAGCCCTTGAGAACAAGGGGCAGGAATACTCTGGGGACACCGAGAACAGTTTCAAGGGCTTCATCGGTGAACTTTACCTTATCGTCAGCTCGCTTTGCTGCATAGCGGACAGATTCCAGGGTGGTCTTTCGCACCTGCAGAAGCTCTGCGCGCATCTTTGTCTTTCTGTGGAACCAGAAATTCTTGCTGTCGCGGTAGCCGTAGTCAACGGGGAGAGCGGGGAAATCCTTTGCCTTTACGCCGTTGATGATAGCATTCTTGTACTTTTTCTTCATGAGAATCTTATCCACACGGAGGATAAAGTGTGCGCCGAATTCGCTGGTTATACCGTTGAAATCATGGTAGGGTGCCGGGTAGCCGTTGAGCTGTCCTGCTTCATCCTTATCTGCGCCGTCAAGCTCACGCATCCATGTACACTCGATCGCTTCGATTGCATCGGTCAGCACCATGGGACGCTTGTCGTCAGGGTTTTCTTCCTCGATAAGGCTCTTTTCAAGCTTGAACTTGCACTTGGGCATCTTCTCTTCGGGCTTGTCTCCCGGCCAGGAAAGCTTTACTGCTTCCTTGAAGGTTTTGGGCTTGTCGTCAATGAAATTGAGGGTGCATTTTCCGTTGCGGAGAATGTTCTGGGCGGTGTTTGAAGAGTTGCGGCAGCAGAGAAGCATTGCATAATAATCCTTGCCTGCAACATAGTAGGGCTGGACAAGAGAATAGGGTCCGAGGTTTGTGCTGCCATCCTCACAGAGGGTGCTTATTATCACTGTGGGCATGGGAAAAAACAGTGATGTCTGATAAAAATTGTATACAATACGAAGATTTTCAAAGCTGCTCATTATTCTGTCTCCTTTTTTCATAGTTTTAAACACGGTCAATGCCGTCGTTCACAGGTTCACTATATTCACAGTATACCATATTCCCAATATTATTTGGTTTGAGTTTAAATATAAATTATCTGCATTTATTCCAAAGCTCAAAATGTAGATAAGGAATTACTTGCTCATCGTACGGAAAAATCAAAATCTTAGTTTGATCATATGAGCCGTAGAAATTTTTATCAAAAATGCTTTGTGGTTGGTTTACTATAAAAGGGGCATTAGAAAGTGCAATAAATTTCACTCGGGAAGCTAGCGCAAATTGCACAAAGAACTCAGCAAAGAAAACATTTTGATCTAGTTCTACACTGCATAGTTTTTTGTGAGCAAGTGAATACGCAGAGAATCTATGCTTTTCAAAGATCACATAAGTAAGCTGTCTATAGTTAAGCAAAACAGGGAATACAATGCAAAATATGCCTAATAAAAAGCCCAAAAGAAGAAACAGAAAACCTCCTTTGTCTTCAACCCCAAAGTTTATTGTCATGATAATTGAACTTACAATAACAATAGTAGCTATAGTCCAAAATACGATGATACCATTGCGATAAAATTTAAACAAACCAATTTTCACAACACATCACCTCCGGAAAACTTCGCCCAACTCTTTACCGTATATCACGCACAAAATCCCACAATAAATTCCACTGATATCCCATCATTTATCAAAAGCCATAAGCGTTCATGTTGATTATAGACCTTCTGCTCCACGGTGTCAAGGAAACAGGGGGAACAGTGTTGAAATTGTGAAGAATCTCTGATATAAATAGTCTGAGGAGTGATAATATGTCTTCAGTCACCCGCAAGCATTACATCGACAATTTAAGATGGATGATTCTTCTGCTGCTTATCCCATACCACACCGCAATGGCGTGGAATTCCTGGGGTGAACCCAATTACATATTCTTTGAGGGCAATAAAGCTATCAGCAGTATTGTGGTGTTTTTAAGTCCTTATTTCATGCCCGTTCTTTTTGTGCTTTCAGGCATCAGCACAAAATTCGCGCTTCAGAAAAGAAGCGGAAGGGAATATCTTTCGGAAAGGGTCAGAAAACTTCTTATCCCGCTGATTTTCGGAACAGTCGTGCTCATGCCCGTACTGTGTTATATCGGCGATAAGTTCAACCACTCCTACGATGGGGGATTTTTCTCTCACTATGCGGTGTTTTTCACGAAGTTCACCGACCTGACAGGGGCTGACGGCGGTTTTTCTTTCGGGCAGTTCTGGTTTTTGCTCTATCTGTCTGTTATTTCCCTTGTTTGCCTCGGTGTTCTGAAGCTGTCTGAAAAACGCTCCTCCGACAGACCCAAGCCCCTTCCTTTCCTGCTTGTAATCCTGCTGGGGATTCCCCTGCCGCTGCTCGGTGAGCTGCTCTCCATAGGCGGTAAAAGCCTTGCAGAGTTTGCATATCTTTTCCTGGTCGGCTATTTTGTTTTTACAGACGACGAAACAATCAAAAAAGCAGAAAAATATCGCCTGCTTATGCTCGGCATCGGTATCACATCTTCTGTCTTCAATGTGTATCTCTTCCTCTGGTCTGACAGAAAGTTTGAACTCCTCAACAACATAACAGACTGTATGTCGGAATGGTTTATGATAATCGCGCTTGTCGGAACGGCAAAAAGACATTTCAATTTCAGCAATAGAATAACGGACTATATAAAGTCCAGGTCATTTCTTCTCTATATCTACCATTTTATCTGGGTTGTGTCGGCTCAGTACCTGCTGTATAAGCTTTTCGGAAACAACACACGGATAATATTTCCAGGCACACTTCTCATCTCATACCCCATGACCTTTATCTGCTGTGAGATAAGCATAAGGATTCCCTTCATGTGTTTTCTCACAGGCACAAAATGCATACCGCTCAAAAAGAAAACCGACTGACAGAAAACCCCTCCGAAGCGCGTGCTTCGGAGGGGTTAAACTTTAATTATGCCTCGTTTTCCTTGCGTCTTTTTGCTGAAATGCAGATGATCATTACTGAGAAAGATACCAGCATCAGAGCAATTGCAGACGAGTTTGTGCCGTTGTCGCCTGTTTCCGGGATGACAGAGCTTCCTTCTGACTCTGCCTCTACGGTGTACTTGCCTTCAACAGTGATAATGCCGCTGTCTATCCATGCAGTGCCGTCATAAATATACTTGCGCACTTCAACCTTGAGGACATATTTGCCTGCCTTGCTCCGGGTGAAGCTTGCGGAGTAGTCGAAAGTAGGATCATCAACGCCGTTCCAGTCCCCTGAAGGCTCGGAATGATGCCATCTTTCAGGCACATAACATTCGTCGCCTGCCAGCAGGATTTCAGTGTCGGGCCAGTAGCCGGAGACCTTGAATTCTATCTGCTCATTTACCTTGAATGTCTTACCGGAATTGCTGAACGCAATCTTCGGAGTGCCTGTCATAGGCCTGTAAGTGAAGTTTGCTTCCACCTTTGTATCCTCGGTTACATTGACAAGAGAAAGTACCTTGGAATCACCTGAGTCGGTAAGCTCGGAGAGGCTGATGCTCTTTCCGTTTACTGTGACTTCGGAAATCTCGTAGCGCTCGTTGTCGGGGGTTATTGTGAGATCAATGCTTCCGCCCAGAGGAACATTTGCTTCGAGAGGTGTGACGCTTCCGCCCTCACCTGCAGATGCTTCAACTGTCATTACATTTTTTGACCAGATGGCGTAAAGAGTAATCTCTTTAACGGTCTCTCCGTCTGCAAGGTTGATTACCTTCTGGCAATCGATATACTCTGCCGCAGTGCCTGCAGCATCGGTGCTCCAGCCTATGAATTCATGGTTTTTCTTCGTAAAGCCGTTTGGTGTCAGATACTGTTCTGTGTCATAGGTCATCTGCAGAGCAGGCATGGAACCTTCTCCGCCGTTGGGCTCAAAGGAAATGATGTAGGTGTTGGGAATCCATGTTGCGGTTATCTTCATATCCTTTGCGGGAATGAATTCGGGGATTTCGGTATCCCAACCTGTGAAGGTGTAACCTTCTCTTGTGGGGTCTGCAGGGGCTGTGACTGCTGTGTTATAGTCCTGAGTGATGTCTGCAACCTCGCTGCCGCCGTTGGAATCAAAATCGATGGTGTACTGATTTATCTTCCATGTTGCGGTTATCTTCATGTCCCTTGCAGGAATGAATTCGGGAATTTCGGTATCCCAGCCAAGTCGGAGGCCAAGCGGTCTTAGGAAGACAATGTCATAAATCA
>JAZUPA010000030.1:0-4998 GCA_045604945.1 Acutalibacteraceae bacterium | reverse complement strand
GCATCCGATTTTGAGGAGATAAAATAAACAATAAATTTGGAGGTAACTTCTATGTGTGAAAACAGATTTTATGTTTGTGAGCATTGCGGAAATATCGTTGGTATGATCCACGATGCAGGCGTGCCTCTTATGTGCTGCGGTCAGAAAATGAAGCAGCTTGAACCCGGTACGGTGGAGGCAAGTGCGGAAAAGCACATCCCCGTAGTCACCGTTGATGGCGACAAGGTAAAGGTAGTCGTAGGCTCAGTTCTGCACCCCATGAGTCAGGAGCACAGTATTACATGGGTATATCTCCAGACCGACCGCGGCGGTCAGCGCAAGTGTTTACCTGTTGACGGCGCACCTGAGGTCATCTTCGCACTGGCTGATGAAAAGCCCGTTGCAGTTTATGCTTACTGCAACCTCCACGGACTGTGGAAAGCTGAAATATAAATAAATTCAAGGAGGAAACAATAATGAAAAAGTATGTATGTGACGTATGCGGCTGGGAATATGATGAGGCTGTCGGCGCTCCCGACCACGGCATCGCTCCCGGCACAAAGTTTGAAGACCTTCCCGAGGATTTCGCCTGCCCCTTATGCGGAGTAGGCAAGGATATGTTCTCCGAAGCTTAATGTTATAAACAGGAAAAAGCACACAGTTTTCACTGTGTGCTTTTTGTGTCCGAAGCCTCCCTCATCAGAGGGCGGCTTTGAAGGGGTTCTTTGACAGTCTGAAGCGACAGGAAACTGCCGCTCTTTTCATATGGAAAATCAGTAAATATTATGATACAATACAAGCAAAGGAGTGATTTTATGGAAATGGTACTTCTTACCGCTCTCGGAGTCGGCGGAGCTACAATAATCGGCGCTGTTATCGGCTTTATATTCAAAAACATATCCCATAAGTTTTCTGATATAGTCCTGTCCTTTGCCGCAGGAGTAATGCTCGCCGCCGCTGTGCTGGGGCTGATTCTCCCCTCCCTTGAATACGGCGGAAAATTCGGGCTTATCTACACCATTGCAGGCATCTTTGCAGGCGCGCTGTGCTTAAATCTCATAGACAAGCTTGTTCCCCATCTTCACAAGCTCATGGGTCCTGATATTGAGGAACACAAAAATTCAAGCCTGAGCAAGGTTCTGCTTTTTGTCACCGCAATCGCAATACACAATCTTCCCGAGGGTATTGCCGCAGGCGTCGGCTTCGGCTCGGGGGATACATCTCAGGCTCTTATTATCGCAGGGGGCATCGCTCTGCAGAATATCCCCGAGGGCATGGTTATAATCGGACCTATGCTGGCAGCCGGAGTTACTCCCCGAAAGACCTTTATCTGCGCCATGATTACAGGTCTTGTTGAGGTTGTCGGCACTCTCATAGGCTACTTTGCCGTCAGCATTGCTTCTGCAATCCTGCCCTTCGCCCTTGCCTTTGCAGGGGGTACAATGCTCTATGTAATAAGCGACGAGATGATCCCCGAAACTCACGCTCACGGCAGTGAACGAGGCGCGACCTATGCGCTTTTAGTGGGATTTTGCGTGATGCTCATTACCGATGTGCTGTTAGGATAAACAAAAGCCTTCCGAAAAATTTTTTCGGAAGGCTATATTTTACTTGACAAAAGATACTATGTGTCGTATAGTATTGTGCGAAAGGAGGTATTGGATGGATATACAGCTCAAACGAGGGCTTCTTGATGTCTGTGTGCTGGCGGCTATCAAAGACGGCGAATCTTACGGCTACAAGATAATCAAGGATCTGACCCCTTATGTGGAGATTTCGGAATCCACTCTTTACCCTATACTGCGCAGATTGGAAGGCGCAGAGCTGCTGACGGTCTATTCTGCCGAACACAACGGAAGACTGCGGAAGTATTATCAGATAACCCCCGCAGGTCGAAAGCGTCTTGATGAGTTCAAGGAGGAATGGCGGGAGATAACGTCAATCTATGAGTTTATTATGAGGGAGGATAACAAGAATGAACAAACAGGAATTTCTGTCTGCTCTGAGGGATAAGCTCAGCGGACTTTCGGAAGAAGACATAGAAAAATCAATCGAATACTACAGCGAAATGACAGACGACAGGATAGAGGACGGTCTCAGCGAAGAGGAAGCAGTTGCGGCGCTGGGCTCTGTTGATGAGATATCATCACGGATACTTCTCGATACCCCTCTGCCGAAGCTCGTAAAGGCAAAGGTAAAGTCACAGAAAACACTGAGAGCCTGGGAAATAGTCCTTATTGTGTTAGGCGCTCCCCTCTGGCTGTCACTTATAATTACAGCATTTGCTCTTATCCTTTCGCTTTACATTGTAATCTGGGCAGTATTTGCAGCGTTGTATATAACAGTGCTTGCATTGTGTTTGTGTGCAATTGGGTGTGTAGTCGTTATATTTTTAGGAGACTTTACAAATACGATTGCAGGGGTTCTTTTCCTTGTAGGCGCGGCAATTATCTGCATAGCCCTTGCAATATTTATTTTCTGCGGCTCCGTCTATGTATTAAAAGGATTCCTTCTCTTACACAAGACCATTTCTAAGAAAATTAAATATTGCTTCATCGGAAAGGAGAGCACAAAATGAAAAAACTCGTATCACTGGCAATCTTTCTGCTTGTTGCAGGTATTGTCATTGCAGTTATCGGATTTTCTTTAATAAAATTTGATTCTGTATCTCTCAGCCCCATCGAGACCTATACAAATACCGTTTATGTTGAAAACAGCTTCACGGATATTCATGTTGAGGGCATCGACAGCGTTGTCACTCTTATCCCCTGGGACGGCGAAGAGTGCAAGCTTGAGCTTACCGAAGCCGAAGGTATCACCCACACTGTTGATATCAGCAACGGCACCCTGCGCGTAGTCAAGCGCGACAACCGCAAGTGGAGCATGAATATCGGCTTTTTCGAGAAGGATATGACCATTGATATCTATCTCCCCGAGACAGTGTACGAAAAGCTCAGCGTTGACACCTCCAGCGGCAAAATCGTTATCCCCGACGGCTTCTCCTTTACGGAGATAGACGCTGAAAGCAGCAGCGGCAGCATCAGAATAGACGGCATCTCCGCCACTGATATTGCCCTCAAAGCCAGCAGCGGCAGCGTTTCGGTAAATGAAGTCGGCATCGAGGGCACCTTCTCTGTCAAAACCAGCAGCGGCAGCATCAAGGTTGACGACGTTTCAGCATACGGTATTGAACTTGAAGCATCCAGCGGCAGCATTTCCGTCAAGGATATCGATTCAGCAAAGGAAATCACCGTCGAAACCTCCAGCGGCAGCATCAAGGCTGAGGGTGTACAGTGCGAAAATGCTGACTTTTCCGCTTCCAGCGGCTCTGTAAAGCTTTACTCCGTCAGCTGCGGCAGCATCCGCACCGAAACCTCCAGCGGCTCAACATCCCTCAGCGATGTTATCTCGGCAGGTAATATGAACATCAGCGCCCAGAGCGGCTCTGTCAAGCTCAGTGACTGTGACGCTCAGGATATTGAAATCAGGACAGGCAGCGGCTCTGTAAGCGGCACACTGCTTTCAGAAAAGATTTTTGTCACCGAAACAGGCAGCGGCTCTGTTAAGGTACCCCAGTCCTTCGAGGGCGGCAGGTGCTTTATCAGGACAGGCAGCGGCAGCATCAAAATTTCCATAAGTGGCAATTAATAAGAAAGGGACTGCATTTGCAGTCCCTTTCTTTATCAATATCCGAAGAACTTGGGAAGGGCGTTGTACATTCCGTTGAATACGGAATATATGGCGTGTCCGCCGTCCACCTGAGTGTAGTAGAAGTTGCCATCTGCGAAGTTGTCGCAGAAAATGAATGTATCGGAGTGCTTCTTCAGAGCATCGATGAATTCGTTCATGGAGGAATATGCAAGGTCGCTTTCTCCGCCGCAGACTGCATAAATTACGAAGTCTTCCCAGGTGTAGCCTGCATCAATAACGCTCTGCTCAAGTATCTGAGCGGACTCTTCTGTGCTGTCGCCGCCGCGGAAGCCGCCGCTGACGGGGATATAATATGCAATCTCGTCAAGGCAGTTTGCAAATACATTCCATGTTGTTGCAGCTCCCATGGAGAAGCCTACAAAGGCTCTGTTCCATCTGGAAGCCTTCAGACCTTCGGGGGTGGTATCCTCGGCGTAGGTGTTGAATTCACCCTCAAGAGCGGGAATGAGGTAATTTTTAAGCTCGTAGGCAAATGCCTCGGTGCTGTCTCCCTCGTAACCGGGAATATTGTAGGTGGGGGTGCAGATTATGCACGGCACGATATCGTCAGCTTCCATCATGGAGTCGAAGAATCTTCTTGCCTGACTCATTCGCGCTGTGTCGGCAAAATACCATGTTTCATCGTCTCCGCCGCCGTGCATGAGGTATATAACGTTGTATTTTCTGTCCTTGTCATTTGCATCGTAGCCCTTGGGCAGGTATACAAATGAATGTTTTTCGTATTCAACGCCATCCTCGGTCTTTGCGATGTAGTTGAAATCAACCACTGTGCCGCAGTCCTCAAGCCACTCTATGTAGCCCGAAGGTATAGGCTCGTAGGCATTATCGGCATAGGTCTCTCTTCTGGCGAAGGAATCAGGCTCGGTGGGGCCTCCCTCTTTGCCTGCGGAGCAGCCTGCTGCAGTGATAAGAAGCAGAAGGGCAAGTATCAGACTGAGTGTTCTTTTCATATTTACAACTCCTTTGCATCATCGAAGGACTTTTTGAGTTTTCAGCAAACCATAGACCTCCGTACTGTAATTATACCGCGAATTGCGCAGATTCTCAACTGTAATCTGTCGGATTTTTCTTTTTTCCTTACGCAAAACAGAACGCCCGCCTTGCGGCGGGCGTTCTGTTTTTGAGAATATGAAACGGAAAGAAGTATGATTGTTAAGATTTCAGGACTCAGGAAGCGGAAACGCCGGAGCCGTTGAAGGTCAGGGTCATGTCAGAGGTGACAGTGCCGGTCCAGGATGCAGAAGCGGAGCCCCACTCGCTGGTCTTGAAGTTGATGGTGATTTCCCATGACTGAGCCTTAGGAATGTA
>JAZUPA010000029.1:0-4257 GCA_045604945.1 Acutalibacteraceae bacterium | reverse complement strand
GTCAACAGCGAAGAAGTCTTCGTACTGAGCTTTATCCTCATCAGAAAGCTCATCGTAGACAATGCCCTGCTCGATAAATTTCAGCTTGCTTTCATTGGACATAAAGTCCACAAGATAGCCGTCCTTTACTGCCTGAGCCAGCTCATAGCCGTAAGTGGGAACGCCGCTTTCAAGTTCAAAGATTTCGTATGTATTCTTGTCGATGTCGTCCTTCGGTGTGGCTGTCAGACCCACAAGAGGCGCATCGAAATAGGTGAAAATATCACGGTATTTGTTATATATCGACCTGTGTGCCTCGTCGCAGATAACGAGGTCAAAGTGACCGCAGGTAAATAGCTTTCCCGACTCATCGTGAACCGAGTCGATGCAGTTCATCATGGTCTGATAGGTCGAAAAAACACAGTGAGCCGAATAATTATCCTTTTCCTCGCAGAGATTGGTCACCGAAAGGTTAGGCATAAGATTTACAAAACTGCGTTTTGCCTGTGTTACAAGGGAAGTGCGGTCGGCAAGGAAGAGAACATTCTTAATCCAGCCGTGTTTCAGCAGAACATCAACCAGTGCAATAACTGTTCTCGTCTTGCCTGAGCCTGTTGCCATGACAAGCAGGGCCTTACGGCGGTTCTTGCGGTCAAAGCTGTCGCATACTGCTTTGATTGCACCCTCCTGATAATATCTGCCTGCAATATCCTTGTCCACCATGACATTTGAAAGGCTTGTACGCATTGTTCGGAGGTTGAAGAGCTTCTCAAGGTCTCGCTTTGAGTAAATGCTTGCAACCTTACGCTCGGGATACTGACCGTCAACGATGTGCGTGTCAAAGCCGTTGGTGAGGAATATCACCGGACGGCGGCCGAATTTCTGCTCGAGAATATCGGCATACAGCGCCGCCTGCTTGCGTCCAACAGCTACATCCTTGCAGGTGCGCTTGGCTTCGATGACCGCCAGAGGACGATGAGCGTCATCATAGAGAACATAGTCGGCAAAGCCCACCTCACTGCGGTTGGGCATACCGGGCAGCTCCACCTCGTTGAGCCAATCCCGTCCCTCCGTCCAGCCCGCATCACGCAGCATGGAATCAATGTAAATCTTGCGGGTCTCGTACTCGGTCAGGTCGAGGGGCTTGGGGACGTAGGTCTGCTGCTGAGCCTCTCGGCGAGCGGTCAGCTCGGCCTTGAGCGCGGCGTATTCCGCCAGAAGCTGCTCGAAGTTTATCTGAACGCTGTTGTCAATCAGCGTTTCGGTCTGCTTGTCTGCGAGCGTCAGGTCAAACTCGGGCGACTCGTAATCATCGGGGCCATAGCAATATGCGACAAAGTCGAGAAAGATAAAAAGGTTCTCAAGGCAATGCCGTGCCGACTGGTCGGTGATTTTTCTGCCCGTGTGGGCGGCGTTGTTGCCTTCGGTGCGAATGAGCTTCATCCGGCGCCAGATATCACGACCAACTATTGCCTGAAAATCCTCGTTATCCATAAGACAAACCAGACGGTCGTCATAGGGCAACACAAGGTCGCCGTCAACGGAATACATCCACTTGACAGCAAACTCCATCGCCCTGCGGCAGTTGATAACACTCGCCGCAGGGTCAATATGCAATATTTTCTCCGCCGACGCCGCAACGTCCGCAAAGGATGCGAACTGCGGGTATTGGGAGAGGAAGTCAAAGTTGGTCATGGTGGGCACCTCTATGCAAAATCAATAGTGATACACTCGCGGAAAACGAATGAAGTAGAATTATTGGCAATCAAAAGCCTTAAACTTTCAAGGAGTATTGCGGTTGCAAGCGTTGCTGATTCGTAAAATTCATCGTCATTTTTCATGATTTCTTCATAAAATGGGAACAACCCAATCTTGGTTTCACCGTGAACATATTTTGAACGCTGTGCATATATTTGTTTTATTTGCTCTTTTGTTACCGTTGGGAACACCGTAGTAATGCGCTTTTGCAATGTATAGGATATTCCTTTTGAATTTGGTGAGTAAATACTCTCAAGAGCTATTATAGAATAGATTAAACTTTCATGACATTCCCGGTTAAGTATGTATGTTAATGCTCCAAATATTACTGGAGATGCAACTGCGTTATGCAGCAAATTAGTATGATGCTTAATCCATTCAAAGGTTTGGTTCAACGATAGTTCTGTCTTAAGCAACTCGGCGTGCGCAAGTGCTGCCGAATGGTGATTGGAGACTTTGAAAAAGCATTCAGTAGTATATAGTTCGTCATTGACATATACATCGGCTACGCCGCAAGCAGTGATTTTATGCGGATTCACGAGAAGAATAGCCATCACCAAAGCGAACGCAAGCCGCTTTATCTCCGTATCATAATAATCTCGAAAAGGCATATGTGGTGTTGACGAGAAGATGAGGCTGTCCTTAGTGTCTATGGTGAAAGGAAGTTGAAAATCAAAGCGGATTGAAGCTATATATTCAAACATCTGTCCACCATTGTTTGTGAATTCTCTATATTCGTTGATTAACTCATAATCGTTTTGGCTTTTCTCGCTTCTGGCTTCTAAATGCTTAATAAAGGTAGGATAAACAGTGTCTGGTTGTTTGTTGCAAGCCAGAGTAGATGATATTGGAAACACCTTATCGCCAAAAGTCCAGTTCGTCTGAAAACCGTCTAAGTCTTTCTGCATTCTTTGAGCATCATTGTCATCATCAATGCATAGAGGTATTTTGATACCTATATGTATCGTGTTCTGGGTGTACCTCAAGTCAAAGTTGGTCATGGGGTGTCACCTCTCATTTGAAATAGGAATTTATCCGCTTCAATTTCCGCTTCGGTTTTTCGTCCGATTAGTTTTACAAAATCATCACCAAATGCCGTGGAGTGCAACTGAGCTGAACCATGTTCGGTGCAATGCAATATAACAGCATTACAGATTTCTAACATGGATAATAGCAGAGCTTTGATTTTTTGCACATCAACGGGATTCTCTTCTATGAAGATATCCGGGTCAGAAAAAAACGCCCTATCGGAATGTGCCAGCACTTTATTTCGCCGACTGTGCAAATTATTAAGTTCGCCTTCTGCGATTTTTCTGCATTGCCTATAGTTTTCAATATATTGTGACGAGATGAGTGTCTTTTTACTGACTGAGTTTTTGAATTCGTCGAAATTACACCCTTTATTATCAAACAGCGTTACGGCTTCAATTTGGTAACGGAATCGCATTGCCTGGTAAGCCGTTTTAAAGAAAACAGGAGCGGTCTGGTATAAGTCCGTAATCTTTTCTACGCCAAATATTTGTTCCATAGCTTTACATTCATTGATGCAATCCAATGCAATGATAATATGCTGTGCGAAAATGCGGGCATCAGCGAATAAATCTCTTTCCATAGTATCACCCAAAATACTCCTGCATCAGTGCCTTTTTCAGCGTTTCCAACTTCTCAAGGCTCTGCTGTATTGCCAATTTTGATTTGTCGGTCTGTTTGACAAAGATTTCAAATCGTCTTTGAGTGTCTATATCCGGATTCATAATCTCAATAGCCCGCACTTTTTGTATACCAAAAGCAGCTTGAGATGTTGAATTTTTTGCCTCAGCAAACTGTTGTTCTACGAACTCGGATTCAAAAGAGTATTTTAGAAACCAAGGACTTACAAGTTCACTATTTGGTTGCACTAAAACAACATTAGCAGAAAGCGTATAATCATTTCTTGCTGGCACAAACACAGGATTTCCAATTGTACCTATTTTCCCGATAACGAAATCACCCTCCTGTAAGGTATATCGGTCTAAATGTTCTGCTAAAACCGTTCTGCTGACCTTTCGTGCGCCATCAAAATCAATTCTCCCAGTTTTGTAATCACAATCCTTAATACTCACATAAGGGATTCCACCTTCTTCAATGGGTGGAGTTCGGTGACTTGGCTGAGGGTCTACTGCTTCTGCCACTTCACCAACCTGGTGAAGTGGATACTTTGCTGTCCCATCAAGCGGATTACCAAACAGTTCGATAAATCGGGATTTGACTAGCTCGTCCAGTTTTGCGAGTTGTTGGTGGTGCAGAGAAACAAGTTCGCTGATATTGTTGAATAAAGAAACAGTATTAATCTGTACTTCAATACTTGGTAAATTAATTTCCAACTCGTCAATGTGTTCGTTACGGATATTGTTAATATTTGCACCAGCTGCAGAGTTTGCAATTCTATCTCGATAATAGGGACTATTAAAGAAATGTCCTATGTATTGAGGATATTTTGTCTTTGGTCTTACAACTTTGCAAAATGCACCAAATGTCATG
>JAZUPA010000028.1:0-46785 GCA_045604945.1 Acutalibacteraceae bacterium | reverse complement strand
AAGAGTCTTTGAGCTTCTTGACGAAAAGACCGAGGTAACTTTTACCTGCAAAGACGGCGATAAGGTCACAAAAGGTCAGAAGCTGGGAGTCATTCGCGGCGATATCCGCGTTCTTCTTTCGGGCGAGCGTACTGCACTTAATTTTCTGCAGCGTATGAGCGGCATCGCTACCTATACCCGTGCTATCGCCGACCTACTCAAGGGCAGCAAGACAAAGCTCCTTGACACCCGCAAGACTACTCCCGGTATGCGTATTTTTGAAAAATACGCAGTAAAAGTCGGCGGCGGATATAACCACAGATACAACCTCAGCGACGGTATTCTCCTGAAGGACAATCATATCGGCGCTGCCGGAGGAGTCGGCGAAGCTATCCGTATGGCAAAAGAATATGCTCCCTTTGTTCGCAAGATTGAAATAGAGGTTGAAAATCTTGATATGCTCAGAGAGGCTCTTGACGCAGGCGCCGATATTATCATGCTTGACAATATGAGCGTCGAGGATATGAAAGAAGCTGTACGTCTTACCGCAGGCAAGGCAGAAACCGAATGCAGCGGAAATGTGACAAAGGAAAATGTTGCAAAGCTTGTAGATATCGGTGTAGACTATATATCAAGCGGTGCTCTCACCCACTCTTCTCCTATTTTGGATCTCTCGCTGAAAAATCTCCATGCGATCTGATCCGCAGCTTTAGTTCGTGGAAAGGGGCGAAATCATGAAAGCAGATGACAGAAGAAAAGAAATCGCCAATTACCTGATGGCAGAGCAAAAGCCGATATCCGGCAGTGCACTTTCCGAAAAATTCGGCGTGTCACGTCAGATCATAGTCCAGGATATTTCGGTGCTCAAGGCCGCAGGCTTTGATATTTTGTCTACTCACAGCGGTTATATTGTTCAGAACACCCCTCTCTCAGAACGAGTATTCAAAATCAGACATACCACCGAACAGACCGAGGATGAACTCAACCTGATAGTTGATCTTGGCGGCACGGTTGTTGACGTGTTCGTGTGGCATAAGGTGTACGGTAAGGTCACGGCCAATCTGAATATTTTTTCAAGGCTTCATGTAAAGCAGTTCATCGAAGGCGTTCGGAGCGGTAAATCAACCGAGCTGATGAACATCACAGGCGGATATCACTATCATACCATTCGTGCCGATTCTGAGGAGGTTCTTGACCGTATCGAAAAAGCACTTGAGGAACGTAACTATATAGTTCCTGAGATCTGATACTGATTCAAAATATAACACCCGCAGCTTCCAGAGATCTATTCTGAAAACTGCGGGCTTTTCTTTTACTGTAAAGCTGCCCGCGGAACTGTACTCCCTGACGGCTTTAATATCTTCAGGTTTTCAGATTTCCTTTTTCTATGTTTTTCTGAATTATTCCGTCGATAACCTCAAACACCTTTTCCGAGCCAAGCTTTGCTTTTCTCTGCCTTTTATACACCTGCTCAGCAGTTACACCATGCTCCTTCCAGTCGTGTCCGTTGTTGCTGTCATTGAGCATGAGCGGCTGGATATTATCCATTGCGTGAGCAAATCTGGATTCAGGGGTCTCATAAGCCTCAAACTCATCAAAGAGAGCAATCAGCTCCTTTGCCTGATCTTCCGGCAGAATGGAGAATATCCGCTGTTTTGCAGCATCCTCTCTCTCCTTCTGAGTCTGAAGTGCTTCCGTGTCATAAGCATATGTATCTCCTGCGTCTATTTCAACAATATCATGAATAAGACACATCAGCATGACTTTGGCAATATTCACCTCTTCGTTTGCATACTCACGAAAAAGGTATGCCATGAGCGCCATATGCCATGAATGCTCGGCATCGTTTTCTCTTCTGCCCATGCCTGACAGGTGCGTTTGTCTGAAAATATTCTTTACTTTATCAATTTCCAATGAAAACGCCAATTGTTTTTCTATTCTCTCGTCCATCAGAACACCTCACCAATTCAAATTACTGCTAAAACAATATATCACAGGTAATATTCATTTTTCAATGCGAATATCAGATGCCGCACAATAACTGCTCCGAGATAGCTGGCAATACGTTATTCCTTTCACTTCATAAGAATTACTTTGCTGTCTCTGTGAAAAGGGTACCTGCAAAGCACCTGGCAAGGATTTCGAGCTGTTAAATTTGGATTGATGCTTTTTCGGTTTAAAAATTTGTGACAGAAAACACTCGCAAACCGTTGGTGTCAGTGGATTTTGTCCACTTAGGTCATTATATTTCTTATGCATTTCTCCGCCAGAAAAACGCTTGATTTTCGCACAGCAATGCGGGTAATCAAGCGTTTTTTCTTTTTTTGCTGTTGTTTTGTTCGACGGTGTTATGCATGTTAAAGAAGCTTTGTCGATTTTCCTCTGCACAGCACCCCATGGCAGCACAAATTTATTATTCACCTTGGATTGCATCCAGAATTTGCCTGATGTTTTTTTTGCCAAACGACACCTTATCGTCGTTAATCACCAGACATGGCACACTCATTACGCTGTAACGTTTTTTCAGGTCTTCGAAGTGGTTAATATCATACACCTCTGCCCTAACGTATTGGTTCTCGGCGGCGATACGCTGAGCAGCAACCACAATCTCAGGACACATGGTACATGACAGGGAAACCAGAATTTTCAAATCGACAGAGTCGTCAATTTTTGATATATCCTTTTTGATTTCCTCGTCTATTGCCTGTCCGGGACCTGATGCATTATACAGTCCAAGCACAAATGAAGTAAATTCATGCCCTCCCGGAACACCATGGAAAGCCAGACCGGTTTCTGTTCCGTCCTCAAGACAGATTTTCACGCAGGGCGCAATATCCGAAGAAGCCTTACGGTCAGCTATATGAACTGACAGCTTATCAGACAAATCTGCAAGGGCTGTCATAAAATTCTCAAGCTCCTGCGAAACAGGACGATCATCAAGACAGAGCTTCAGCATCAGCTTCCGTTCCATTTTATCAAAAACCGTGTCAAGCTGCTGACGCATCTCTGCAGTGAACAGCTCACCGTTATCCTCTGAGGTCTGTGGCTTCGGTTCGGGGAACTGTGGAGCGTTTCCTTTTTGCTCAGGCATTTTGGGATATAGGCTTGTTTTTCGCTGCATGGCAGCGGCATACTTCTCGAGTTCAGTTGCAGCGAGAGCTCCGTCGCCTGTTGCGGTAACCACCTGCCGCAGAGGCTTGATGCACACATCGCCTGCTGCATACACTCCGTCAACGCTGGTTTTCAGCGACTGATCGGTAATTATATATCCCTGCTCATTGAGTTCAATCAGACCTTTGAAAAGCTCAGTATCGGGAGCATATCCCACAAAAACGAACACCCCGAAATTGTCCCCATTTTCACTTCTGTACTCCGTTACCTCTCCGGTAACGGTATTTTTGTATCGGGCATAATCAAGGTCCTTTTCGCCCTTTACCTCTTCCAGCACCGTGTTGGTCAGTACAGTTATCTTTTCGTGGTTTCTTGCCTTCTCAGCAAGAGAAGCAGCGCAGGAAAAGTCGTTCTTGCGAATCAGAATGGTAATATCCTTGGCAAACTTTGTAAGGAAGATGCTTTCCTCTGCTGCGGTGTAGCCTCCGCCGACAACGAAGATTTTTTTGCCTGTAAAGAAAGCTCCGTCACAGGTGGCACAGTAGGCTACACCCCGTCCCTTATATTCTTCCTCACCCTTGAAGCCGACAGTCCTCGGCTGCGCTCCTGTGGCAAGAAGTATACCAAAGCAGCGAAAATTACCTGCGCTTGTGTGCACGGTCTTGATGTCGCCGTCAAGCTCAAAGCTCAGAGCCTCTGCCAGTGTAAACTCAGCGCCGAAGCTTTTCGCCTGACTGTGCATTATTTCGGTAAGTTCACTGCCACTGACCTTTGCAACACCGGGATAATTTACAACCTCGTGTGAAATGGCTATCTGTCCACCGAAGTATGCTTTTTCTAGAACCATAACACGGTATTTCGCCCGTGCAAGGTAAAGTGCGGCGGTAAGTCCTGCAGGACCACCGCCGACAATGACTACATCGTAGATATTTTCCATTACAGCTGACCAACCAGATCAAGACTGGGTCTGAGAGTTTCTTCCCCGGGTTTCCAGTTGGCAGGACAGACCTGATCGCCGTGAGCGTGTACAAACTGACATGCCTGTACCTTGCGGAAAAGCTCCTCGGCATTTCGCCCGACGTTACCTGCGGTTACCTCATAGCCGACAATCTTGCCCTCGGGATTGATTATAAATGTGCCGCGTTCTGCAAGACCGTCAGACTCAATAAGCACCTGAAAATCTCTGGAGATCGCATGAGTAGGATCAGCCAGCATTGGGTAATTGATTTTCTTTATGCGCTCAGATGCATCATGCCATGCCTTGTGGACAAAATGGGTGTCGGTGGAAACGGAATAAACTTCACAACCAACGGACTTGAACTGCTCGTATTTATCTGCGAGATCTTCCAGCTCTGTCGGACAGATAAAAGTGAAGTCTGCAGGATAAAAGAAAAACACGCTCCATTTCCCCAGAATATCTTCCTTGGATACGAATTTGAAGTTATTTTCGTGGAATGCGTAGGTTTTGAAATCGGATACTTCTTTATTGATCATAGACATAATTTATTTCCTCCAAAGATTGTGTTGATTGCAAAAGGCGTATACAGCACGGACTTCGTCCCCGTCGCAGATGGAAAACTTTGCTCTCGGTCCATCGTCAGGATCAAGATGAGCATACTGGATAACATGCTCCGTTTCCAGACAGATCCATTCGATATAGTGTTCCTGTGTCATGGGATGCTCAACCGAGCCGACCGTGACATGGACGGTATTGCCGTCTGTTTCATAGACAGGAATATGCTTTTCTGCGGAAGCCTCAGTGATACCCGGGGTGATTTCGTGCATCTTTTCACCGCAGCAGTTAACGCTTACACCACAGTTTCTTATCATTGCAATAATATTTCCGCAATGCTTACAAATATAGAATTTCTGCTTCATCAAATTACCTCCTGAGATAAAGTGTGTCCTACTTATGACAAATAATTCATGCGAAAAGGGACATACTTTATCTCAAAAGCTCGGTTTTACAGGAGAATGGATTATGAAGCAGAACTTTTCAGGCTCTTATATACAGGGATTTATTCCATATGCCCTTGCAGCATTTATGATTGGTATAGTAGGCGGTTTTTCCGCAGTACTTGGTCCCGCTTTTGTACAGGATATAGGAATTGCTTACAACAACACCACATGGACGGCGCTGGCGCAAGCCGTGTCAACTGCAGCCTGTGCACCTGTTCTTGGTAAGCTTGGAGATGTCATCGGCCGTCGCACTACACTGCTTACAGGAATTGCCGTATATACCCTTGGCAATATATTTACTGCATTTGCATCATCACTGGTTATTATGATGACAGCCAGATTTATTGTGGGCGTAGGCACCTCAGCCATAGCTCCTGTTATTATGGCTTATATAGTCACAGAATTCCCTCCCGAAAAAGCTGCGAAAGGCTTTTCTCTGTATATGCTGATTTCCAGTGCTTCTGTTATATTCGGTCCGACACTGGGCGGCTTGATTATTGCATCTTTCGGCTGGAGAGCAATGATATGGGTGTGTGTCATAATTTGTGCAGCCGTATTCTTTGCCTGTCTCGCCTTTGGAGGAAAAACCAGTACTGAACGAAAACACTTAAAAGGCTTTGACGCATTTGGTGCTGTTCTGGTACCCATATTTTTCAGTCTTGTTCTGTGCATACCGTCTTTCGGTCAGAATTTCGGTTGGAGCTCCGCAGCGTTCTGGGGTGTGCTGATTGCTGCAGCAGTTTTTCTTGCAGGACTTATATATGCCGAAAAAAGAGCTGAAAGTCCCATTCTTTCAGGCAGCTTTATGAAGCGAAAAGCTTTCGTATTAAGCGTACTTGCACTTTTTTTGACTCAGGGACTGATGCAGGCAAACATGACAAATACCATTGTATTCGTCAACTACACTCAGCCTGATAACAGCGTAATTTCAGGTTATGCTATTTCTGTTATGTATCTCGGAATGTCCCTGGGTGCGGTGATACTCGGACCGCTGGCAGATAAATATGAACCAAAGACGGTAGTAACAGGTTCTCTTGTTCTGACAGGTATCGGCTGTGCGGCACTGTTTCTCTTTTCTGCCGATACCTCTGTGCTTTTGCTGATGGCATCCCTTGGTATCTTAGGTTTTGGTCTTGGGGGCAACGGTACTATTTTTATGAAAGTGGCGTTGTCGGGGCTTTCTCCTGATAAGGTAGGCGCAGGCACAGGAACCTACGGATTATTCCGCGATCTCGCTGCCCCCTTCGGTGTAGCCGTCCTTGTTCCGATGTTTACAAATCAGATTACAAGCAATATATCAGGGGGGCTTTTGGAATCAGAAGCGGTAGTCAGTGCAGTACGTTCACTTGCCGCAGTGGAAGTTATATGTATCGCCGCAGGTATTGCGGTGGCGCTCATGCTGCCGAAAATCCATAAAACAGGAAAGGAATCAAACTGATGAGACTGAAAAACAAAACAATCCTTGTCACTGCATCTACCAGAGGCATAGGTCTTGCCATTGTAAAGGCCTGCGCACATGAGGGCGCTGCGGTATATATGGCTGCACGCAATCTCGAACTGGCTCAAAAAGAGGCGGATAAGCTCAACAGCGAAGGCTGCTCGGTAAAATGTGTATACAACGATGCTACAAAGCCTGAAACATACTCCTCCATGGTGGAGGCTGTAATGGAGGATGCAGGGCAGATAGATGTGCTGGTCAATAATTTCGGAACCTCAACCCCCTCTAAGGACTTGGATTTTGCCCATACCGATGCTGATGTTTTCTTTGACACCGTCAACATAAACCTGCGAAGCGTATTTATGGCTAGTCAGGCGGCTGCAAAGCACATGGCAGTCAATGGCGGTGGAAGTATTATCAATATTTCATCCGTAGGCGGCTTGGTTCCTGATATTTCACAGATAGCCTATGGCACAAGCAAGGCGGCAATAAACTATCTGACAAAGCTTATTGCCGTCCACGAAGCCAAAAACAACATCCGATGCAATGCGGTACTACCCGGAATGACTGCGACAGAGGCAGTAGAAAAGAATCTGACACCGGAATTTCGCAGCCTGTTTATGCGGCATATTCCGCTTAACAGAATTGGCTATACGGAAGAGATTGCATCTGCGGTAATATACTTTGCAAGCGATGAGTCAGCATATACTACAGGACAGATATTAACAGTCTCAGGAGGCTTTGGTCTGGCAACTCCGGTTTACGCAGATTTATCGGATAAAGCCAGCCGCAGATAACAATATAGTGGTTTATGAATCTGTTTTACTGAATAAACAACCAAGCCAGTAAATAAAATCACCTCATCGAGGTAATTGTTCGATGAGGTGATTCTTAAATTTAAAGCGTCTCCCTATTGGGTATCGGATTTTTTCGGTTGATAAATTCCCAAGAGAACTCTGGCGAAATCTGCCGCCTGATATCCCCTTGTCCCGATTATATCCTTCAAAGTGTCCACTAAGACCTGCTGAGACCTTCCCTCCTTCAGCGACTCCCAAGAGTCCTGCCAGATAGCGGGAATTTTTACCACGTCCCCATTGACTGTCTCCACTTCTACCAGCGGCTGATACTTTTCTTCCATCCAATATTCCGGTGTATTTATTATTTTCACTGTTATCATCTCTGATTTAATATTAGGATTCTCCGTTTTTGTTGTCAACGTGTCGCGATATGAAGGAATTGTTGTCCCCTACATCTGACTTATCATTTCTCTTATCGCTTCCAGTGCTTTCTCTTCTGTTTTGCTGTCCTCTATCAGAAGAATTGCTCTTTCTGCTGCCGTCTCCTTTTGCTCCGGTCTTAGCTTGCCAATAAGTATCATAATTTCGTGACGTAAATACGTCGAGTATCCCTTCTCCGAAGTAGCCAACAGCAGTTTCCCACGCTGGATAATAATTCTCTACAATCTCCTCATTTATATCTTGATAAGGATATTCAAGGGAATTAATCCTGATAACCCTTACTATCTTCGGACTTGCAGCAGAGCCCTTGACATACATCGGCACATCAGGTGTGCGAGTTGAGTACAACAGTGTTTCTCCGTATCTGTTTGTCGGATACTTAAAATCAAGCTAATTACTCGGAAAAATTACTAAGCAGGGTTTCTCTTTCAATAGTGTCGATCTCATCATTGTATGTTTCCCACCCTAAATTATTTTACTGTTCTTCTGTGTAGCTGTCAATAAGCTACCGCTTTGTCATCTTCCTCGACATGAAGCTATTGAAGTTACCGCCTTCGCAGTCGGGGATATCGCCCCCATTTCACTTGCGGCTGCTTTGACTTTACAACCTGCGCACATGAAGGAGTTGTTGACATCGTCGTTGGAATTTGGTACACTGGTATCGGAATCCTCCGATAAGCGGGTGCTTTGCACCTTCGGCCGACGATTGTTATTAATCTGAGGGCCTTGCGGTGAGGATTCTTTTGTTTTGCTTTAATTCGCAAACAAATCCATCTATAACATCACACTTTACATTTTTCACCCTATGTGTTACAATATTTTATAAAAAGGGCAAAGCGCAAAAGAAAGGTCGTGCAGAAATGAATAACAACACTAACAACACAAACACCGGCAGCAACATTGATATTCCGCCCAAAGACAACGCCTCTTCTGCCTCCGGCAATACCAAACCCAAAGTCTCAGGTCATCTGTGGAAATTTCTGATCGCTGCACTTATGCTTGTCTATATCATCGTTCCTACGGATTTAATGCCCGACCCTATCCCCTTTGTAGGTTGGCTTGATGATATTGTGGCTGCAGTAGGTATGTTTGCTTCCGCTATTTCGGCAATAAGAAAACTCAAGAAATAATCAATCCTGATAAAGATTATAAAGCAGACCCCCCTCATTGGTTGAGGGGGGTCTGCTTTATAAGGAGGCAGATTCAGATAAAATAGTATGTGATATATGGATCATCCATCGATATAAATATGATAAGGCTGTCCTTCAACATATATGGGCGTCAGCTCCGCCTGAATAAGGGGGCGTGCATAATCAAGAAACTCCCGGCACATCTGTCCTTTTTCTGTGTCAATCCATTCAACAGGCACCTTTTTCTCGACGTTTGCAATTTCTGACACAGGGTGCGGTTCGGTTATATACTGATAGGGGGAATTTGAAATACGCCTGATGGCTATCATCTCCCCTGTATGCCCTGCAGCTGCAGCTTTCACTGCGGCTCCGCCCACCTGGTACGCCTCTGTTATATCTGTTCGGCTGGTCATATGTCCTGCACATCTCTGCAGTGTGGACAGCTCAATCGGTCTTGATTTTATACCAAAGGTGCGCGCTACAACTCCTGCCAGATAACGTGCTGTACCTGTCAGATTCTTGTGTCCGAATGCATCTGTGCTGCGCACGTCATCGGAAAGCTCGCAGACATACCTTCCGTCGGCAAGCTTCACTCCTTCAGAAACCGCAATGACTATGCTGTTCTTTTTCTCCAGGAGCTTCCGTACTTTTTCTATGAATTCATCAATATCAAATACTGTTTCAGGCATACATATCATGTCAACGCCCTCGCAGTCTTCACCTTTTGCCAGGGCTGTAGCAGCTGTCAGCCAGCCTGCATTTCTGCCCATTATTTCCATGATTGAAACACTGCGTGTTCCGTAGGCTGCTGCATCGCGGATTACTTCCTTTGTTACAACGCTTATGTACTTTGCTGCACTTCCGTACCCGGGTGTATGGTCAGTCACACTCAGGTCATTGTCAATGGTTTTCGGCACTCCCATAAAACGTATGTCACTGCCGACAGATGCGGCATATCTCGACAGCTTCCAGATGGTATCCATACTGTCGTTTCCTCCGATGTAGAAGAAATATCCTATATCAAGAGCAGAAAGGCTGTTGAATATCTTTTCATACAACTCGCCGTTCTCTTCGGGCTCGGGGAGCTTGTATCTGCAGGTTCCGAGAAAGCTTGCAGGGGTGCGTTTGAGAAATTCAACCTGAAGACCGCTTCTGATTATTTCGTTCAGATCAATGATATTCCCCTGCAGAAACCCTTCTATTCCATGGCGCATTCCATATATGCGTTCTGCTCCAAGCTGCTTTGCTGCCTCAAAGACGCCTGCCAGACTTGAGTTGATTACTGCTGTGGGGCCTCCGGATTGTCCTACTATAATATTCTTCAAAATTCGCTCACACCTTTTATGATTTATTTTAAAAAACTGCGCCCATTATATACTTAGCAGATATGTACTTTTCAGTCAATACAATTTTGATAAAATGTCCGTAAATGAAATATTAATGCATCATTTATGCATATGGTAAATTGCTCGATTTTCGAGCATTAAACGTATAACCCCCTTAATATTTGTATTCTTTCACCAAATATTTTCAAGATTATTGATAACTGCTACGGATTTATCACAACTCTATTGACAAAGCACGGTAATTTCTGTATAATAACACCATGAATTGTAAGCGCTTACAATTCATCATCTTTATGCACAAAATGTAAGCGCTTACATAAATTATTGGATGTCACGAAAGGATATGATGAAAATGTCAGCAAAGAAAATCATTGCCTTACTGCTTGCTTTGTCAATGCTCCTGGCTTGTGCGGGTTGTTCTATACCCGGAGGAAACGATGACGGAAAAGTCCATCTTACTATTTCCTGGTGGGGCGGCGAAAGCCGTCACGAAGCCACACAGGCAGCTGTCAATGCTTTCATGGAAAAATATGACTACATTGACGTAGAAGTAGAGTTCGGCGCTTGGACCGGCTGGGAAGACAAGATGTCCACTGCGTTTTACGCAAAAACCGCAAGCGATGTAAGCCAGGTAAACTGGAACTGGCTGGAGGCTTACAGTGCTGACGGCTCTATCTTCGCAGATCTCAACAACTATTCTGATGTTCTTGATCTGTCACAGTTTGATGACAATGCGCTCTCTCAGTGCTATGTTGCCGGAAAGCAGCAGGCTGTCCCCGTTGCTGTAACAGGCAGAATCTTCTACTGGAACAAGGCCGTATATGATCTTATCGGCGTTGATATTCCCAAAGACTGGGATGATCTCCTCTATGCCGGTGAAAAGTTCATGGAATACGGCGAAGATTACTATCCCCTTGTTCTCGGCGAGTATGACCGTATGATTTTCATGGTTTATTATCTCGAGTGCAAGTACGGAATGGACTGGGTCACCGACGGAAAGCTCAACTATTCCCAGGCTCAGATCGAAGAAGGACTTCAGATGCTCTGTGATCTGGAAGCTGCTCACGTTATCCCCACTCTCGTTGAGCTCGACGGAGACGGCGCAGAGTCTCTGGACGTCAACCCCGACTGGATCAACGGAAAATACGCAGGTATTTTCGAATGGGATTCCTCCGCTCAGAAGTTCGGCAGATCCGTTAATGAAAACGGCGGCGAATTTATTGTCGGCGATTATATCTTCCCCGGCAAATACAGCGGCGGTTACACCAAGATCTCCCTTGCCTTTGCAATATCTGAAACCTGCAAGCACAAGGAGGAGGCTGCCATGCTGATCGAGTTCCTCCTCAACAGCGAGGAAGGCACAAAGATACTCAGCAGCGAAAGAGGAATTCCCCTTTCCAAGACCGCAGTCAGCTACTGCAGCGAAGATGGGCTTCTCGACGAAACCACTGTCGAAGCTAATCAGAAGGTTCTCGACTGGTGTTCCAACTCCATCGATCCCCTGTTTGAGTCTTCCGCTCTCAAGTCAAATCCTGACGGTTATTACTGCATGGCCACCGAAAATCTTTCATACGGAAAAATGACTGTTACTGAGGCTGCAGAATTCCTCATCAACGGCATTGAAGAGGTTTACGGAGACTAGTAACTCCGATTGGAAAGGGATGTAACAATGAATAACGGCTATATCGGGTACAACGGACTGTATGAGTACCGTCATCCCGGCGAACAGACAAAAAAGCCCAGGAAGAAGAAAAGACTGACCACCCATGTATACTGGCTTTATCTTATCCCCTGGCTTGTCGGTCTGATTCTTCTCAAAGCATACCCCATGCTTTCCTCTCTTTATTACAGCTTTACAGACATGCATCTGTTCAAGGGTATAAATGAACACGGCATGATGAACTACGAAAAGATCTTCAGCGACCCGATGATAATCGAGTCACTGCTCACTACCGTCAGATACGTTTTCATAACTGTTCCCCTGAAGCTGGTTGCTGCTCTGATAATTGCAATGATCCTCAACTACCGCGTCAAGGGCGTCAGTCTTTTCCGTACCATCTATTACATCCCCTCTATTCTCGGCGGTTCTGTTGCTGTTGCAGTTCTCTGGCGCGCGCTGTTCCGCGATGAGGGTCTTGTCAACGCCGCTCTCGGCGGTATGGGTCTTGAAGGAATCAATTTCTTAAGCGATACAAACTGGTCGCTGTTTATCATATGCCTTCTTCGTGTATGGCAGTTTGGTTCTTCAATGGTAATATTCCTTGCAGCGCTTAAAAATGTCCCCGATGAGCTTTATGAGGCTTCAATGGTTGACGGTGCAGGCAAGGCACACCGTTTCTTCAACATCACCCTCCCCCTTATCACCCCTGTTATTTTCTTCAACTTTATCACCCAGCTCTGTCAGGCGTTCCAGGAATTCAACGGACCCTTCATTATTACAAACGGCGGTCCCCTCCGTTCCACCACGCTGTTCTCACTTCTTATCTACAGGAATGCATTCACCTCTTATGAAATGGGCATGGCAAGTGCAATGTCATGGGTATTGTTCATCGGTCTTGTCATTCTTACTTCAATAGCCTTCATAAGTGAAAAATACTGGGTATTCTACGAAGACAGCAAGGAGGGTTAAGCATGACTATTAAAATCACATTCTCCGCAAAAGCCAAAAAGATACTCTCCATTCTTCTTAAATATGTAATTCTTCTTGGTGTCGGTTTCCTTATGATTTATCCTCTTATCTGGATGATCGGTGCATCTTTCAAGAATAATACCGAGATTTTCACCAGCGCAGGGTTTATCCCCGAAAAGGTCACCTTCGACGGATATATTTCCGCTTTCACCAAGAACTACGGCGGAAACATCACCCTTATCAAGTCTCTTCTCAATACATATTCATACGTTATTCCAAGAGTGTTGTTTACTGTAATCAGCTGCACCATGACAGCTTACGCTTTTGAACGCTTTGAATTTGCAAGTAAGAAGTTCCTTTTTTCCATTCTGATGAGCACCCTGTTTTTGCCTCAGTGTGTTCTCAATGTCCCTCAGTTTATTGTATTTTCCAAGCTTGGCTGGGTCGATTCTCCCGCTTACCTTCCTCTTATTGTTCCCTGCATGCTGGCAATCGACACCTACTTTGTTTATCTGCTTATACAGTTTATGCGCGGTGTTCCCCGCGAGCTGGATGAGGCTGCAAAGATCGACGGATGCAATTCCTTCCAGATTCTCACAAGAATCCTCTGCCCTGTCATCAAGCCTGCAATGGTATCTGTTGCACTGTTCCAGTTCATGTGGTCTTCAAACGACTACATGGGTCCCCTGCTTTACGTCAACACCCCTGCAAAGTATCCTGCAACTATTTTCGTAAAGCTTGCAATGGATGCAGACAGCGGTTTTGACTGGAACAGAGTTCTTGCAATATCCATCATCAGTATTATTCCTGCACTTATCGTATTCTTCGCTGCACAGAAGCAGTTTGTGGATGGTATCGCAAGCGGAGGTATCAAAGGATAATCTTCTCTTGACTGTCACTCTAAAACAGCCGACAGCATTAATATGTGACTGTCGGCTGTTTATATCGGAGATTTGCATATGAAACGCCTTTTTAATATAAACAATCCCATATTCAGAGCAATCGGACGTATCGGAGATTTTATTCTTCTCTCCATTCTATGGCTTCTGACCTCTCTGCCGGTTATCACTGTCGGCGCTTCGTCTGCTGCACTTGTATCTGTTGCGTCTCTTATCGTACGCAATAATGAAGTGTCCGTTATCCGCGATTTTTTCCGTGAATTCCGCAGGGCATTTGTCCCCTCCCTTGGGGTATGGCTCTGCCTGCTTGCTGCAGGAATCATACTCAGCATTGATATATATTTCTGGGCAAACAACGCAGGCAGCATCATGGGACTTGTTCTGTCCGCATTCAGCATAGGTCTTGCGCTTATTTATGCTCTGACTGTGCTTTATATCTTCCCTGTTATGGCGATGTATGACGGGGTATCCTTCAAAGATATATTTATCGGCAGCATGCTGATATCGGTAAAAAGCATATTCGGTTCCCTGTCCATGCTTCTGTGCATAGGTGCAGCAATATTCCTTTGTACCACAATTCCCATTGTGCTCTATGTGTTCCTTCTTATAGGCCCCGGTATTATAGCATGGATATTCTCATTCCGTTTTTTACGCACTATTGAAAAATACGGTTCGCTGATACGCAGCGGAAATTTCAGAGATGAGTTTTCCGAACAGGAAGATGAATCAGAAGAATAATCTTCGCTATGATTTATATCAGATGTCAGTAACCGCAAAATCATTCTGCTAATATCTCCTTTTCATTTCTACCTCATCAAAAAGGTCACAGTCATACACTCCTGTATGACTGTCACCTTTTTGAAATTTCAGACCTGATCACTCTACGTTAAACCGTACTACTGTCTTTTCATATCCGGGTACTGTAATAGTCAGTTCTCCTATTCCCTTTTCTCCCACTGTGCGTACAAGAGTTCCTCCTGCTCCGCCGCGCAGGGCTGTGGTTTCGGGTCCTATAAGCTCTATTGCGCCTGATGCTGACAGCGCTACAGGCTCATTGAAGTAATTCAGGCGGTTTCCGTTTTCGTCTGAAGCGATAATACGAATCAGTGCAGCATCGTATGTATCGCCTTCTGTAAGCTTCAAAGAGCTGGCTTTTGCGGTTATATTCACCTTGCATGGCGGAGCTTTTCTTACATCCGCAACCACTGCGCCGTCCTTCCAAGCTTCAAATCGGTATTCAGGAGCTGAGCCTCCCCAGTTGCCCACATATTTGCCGTAAAAGCCTACTGCATCATCCATGGTCAGTCCCTTACCAAGCATAAGTCCCAGAAGCTTTAATTTGGTGCGCAGTGACAGTTTTTCAGGGCCGTTTCTGGCTGCATCGGTAAGACAGTATTTGATATCCTCAGCGGTTTTGCTGTCAAAATCTTCATTTTCTGCTATAAGTCCCCCTATAAGGTCATCCACCTTAATGGGAGGATGGGGCATATTGGGGAATGCTTTGCGGTCGGGTAAGAATTCAGCAACGTATGAATCATTCTTATAAAGTTTCACGCTGTCTGCATTGGTAAATACATAGATATCCCCTATAACGCCGCCCGGATGCTCGCCTATAAGCATCGACGAGCTGACCTCGCAGACAACGCCCCTGTCACTCTGACTTGCATAAACAGCAGCTGCAAGCTTGGGATTTCTGAACATATCGGTCACGCCGTGATAGCATATTCTGTCTCCGCTGCCAAAATCCATATGGGTATTGTAATCAAACATACACCAGCCGATGCAGCCCGAAATATCTTCTTCCCCATACATTGCTTTCAGCACATTCCCATGACGCATTGCATGCTCTCTGCAATGCTCTTCGTCGTCATATATCTTTGTCGGGAACATGTGACCATTGAATTCACTGACAATATACGGCTTTTTTACATCAGAGGTAACGCGCTTTTTTGGGTTCAGTGCGGAAGGTTCAATGCCGGTATAGGAAAAGTCGTTGTAGGAATAAACATCCTCAAGAAGACTGCTCTTCTGGAAGTTGCGAACACCTGAAGTCGGGCGCGTATCATCCAGCGCATGAGCGACTGCATTGGTCTGTTTATATAACTCATCATTATCCTGAGATTCGTTGATACGCACACCCCACAGTATAATTGAAGGGTGATTGCGGTATTGAGCTACCATTTCATCAACATTGCGTACTGCCTGCTGCTGCCATTCTTTATCTCCGATGTGCTGCCAGCCCGGAATCTCTGTAAACACGAGAAGTCCCAGCTTATCACAGTGATCGATAAAATGATGCGACTGAGGATAATGAGAAGTGCGCACAGTATTTACTCCCAGCTCATTTTTCAGCACCTCTGCGTCAAAGCGCTGGAGAGATGCAGGCATTGCGTAGCCTGCATAGGGCAGGCACTGGTGTCGGTTAAGTCCTCTGATTTTGAGTTTTTTACCGTTGAGATAAAAACCGTCAGTTCTGAATTCCGCTGTACGGAAGCCGACATCCGATACAAAAGTGTCGATTATGCCGTTGTTATCATACATTGATATTTCCACTTTATAAAGGTTCGGTTCATCAACAGACCACAGCATCGGAGAATCGACCGGTACTTCAACCCTGACCTTTCTGCATTCATCATGGCTGACCGCAAGGCTTTCGGGGAGCACACGGTCAAAGGCGGGCAATTCCCTCGCTTTCCACTCTCCGCAGGTTACCGTTGCATCGCCGCTGCATATTTCTGCTTTGATCTTCATTCCGTCAAGGAATTCTTTACCTGCCAGTGCAAGCTCTGCGCAGAGAGTCCATCTGTCCGAAGCTTTTTTGCCTTTCCCCTCCGCCTTGTGAACAGGATAGACAAAGGCATCGGCAATAAAGCTGCGTTCCTTTACTTCGAGCCACACCTCTCTGTAAAGCCCGCCGTAAGTAAGATAGTCGATTACAAATCCAAAAGGCGGCTGATTGAGGGATTCATTGGTATCAAGCCGTACGGCAATTGTGTTTTCTCCTTCATGAAGCTTCCCCGTGAGTTCTGCGGTAAAGGCAGTATACCCGCAGAAATGCTCGCATATCTTTTCGCCGTTGAGATACACCTGTGCGTAATGACCCGCTGCGCCAAAGGTCAGCAGTACCCTTTTGGTCAGCCATTCCGAAGGGACATCTATAGTCCTGCGATAGCCGCATATCATCTGATAATCATTATTATCGCAGTAATTGAAGCTGAGGTCTTTGCAGTTATGGGGCAGGCGTACACGCTCCCCTTCGGCAACACCTTTAAGAAATTCTTCTGAGAAGGATTCTGTGAAAAGCCAGTTATCATTGAGGAAAATTTTGCTCATAACGGTAACCTCCATAATATGTTCTGTGCAGAGCAGCTATGCCTGCGCCAGGTTCTTAACAGATAAATTCAATCTGCCTGTTGACAAATACCGAAACCTGTGATAGACTGTCTATCAGTTACAATGTAAGTCTATCATTACGGAACGTATTTGTCAAGCATTGCTTTTATTTTCTTTATGCCGATGGAGGTTCAACATGAAAAAATACGGTGATATATTAAAGGATGTGCGTTCAGACCGCATGGACGCAGCTATCGAAACCGCTGCAGGACTTTATCTCGAAAAAGGGATTGACGTGGTCAAGATGACCGATATTGCCGATAAATGCGAGATCGGCGTTGCATCTCTTTACAGATACTTCGGCACCAAGCAGAGCTTTACTGTAAAAGTGGCTGAATATATATGGAATCGTCAGATGGCGCTATTCGAAGGAGTTTACGATTCGGAATATTATCATGCCAAAAGCGGCATCGAACAGATTGAAGAACTTCTCAAGGTTTTTCATGTACTGTATCAGGCTCACAGCAGCTTTCTCTGCTTTGTAGCTGCTTTTGATGCCTACATAATGAGAGAGTGCATTTCAAAGGATGAGCTTCGGGATTATAATGCTGCAGTGCTCAACACTATGGCGCTGATGGAAAAGGCAATGAAAAAAGGCATTGATGACGGTTCGGTACGAAGCGATGTTGATGCAGCGCTTTTTTACTTCACTGTCACCCACAGTCTTATGAGTCTGTGTCAGAAGCTCGCTTCTGCGGGCAGTCTTCTTGACAGTGATGACCTTGCATGCAGCGGCGACGAGGTTCTCCTCGCTATCAGAATGTATGTAAGTTATATAAGCGCCTGAGGCTGCGCTTATATCAGATAAATCAATCGGGAGGAAACAACAATGAAAAAGGCACTTTCCGCAAAAGCAAAATGGTGTTATGCATTCTGTCTCATGGCAGGCAATCTGGTTTATATGCTGACAGCATCCTTCGTGCTGCAGTATTATAACGTCTATCTGGGACTCAACCCAGGATTTGTCGGCACAATTCTCATGGTAGCCCGTGTTTTTGATGCTGTAAACGACCCACTGACGGGCATTATTGTTGCAAAGTGCCGCTTCAAGAGCGGTCGTTTCCGTCCTTGGCTTATCTCAGGCTCTATAATCAACGGCGCTATACTGTTCGGTCTTTTTGCCGTCCCCAGGAGCGTTTATGCGTCTGATGACAAGATCATGCTTATGGTATGGTGCGGTGCTTTGTATCTGCTCTGGAGCATCACCTATGACATGTTCGATATTCCCATCTGGTCTGTTATCCCTGCCGTCGCAGAAGAGGGCAAGGCTCGCGATGATATGGCTGCAATGGGTCGAACTGCTGCTACAATCGGCTGCGGCATCGTATCAATTCTCGGTCTCAAGATAGTTGAGTTCCTCGGCAAAATCTTTGCTCCCGGCAGCGATGAGTACGGTCACATGATTGAAGGTTTCAAGTGGTTTGCGCTTATTATCTATGTTGTCTATGTTGTCACATCCCTTATCTTCAGCCGCTCTATCAAAAGCATTGACAAGCAGCTTGAAGTTGAAGAAGAAAAGTCTCACGGAGTGCTCGATATGTTCCGCGCCTTGTTCAAAAACAATCAGGCTATAGTGCTGGTAATATCTCAGCTCCTTATTCTTTTCTCCACCTATGTAACCAGCAACTTCATAATTTACTTCTTCCAGTTTGATGTCTGCCGCGGCAGCGAAAACTGGATAGACACCTATACTATCTTCAACATGGGCATGTCGGGTTTGCAGCTGCTTTCCACCATGGCTGTCTATCCCCTGCTCAGACTCTTCATGTCAAGAAAAGCCATGTTTATTTCTTCCTGCATATGCAGTGTAGCAGGTTACGTCGCTCTTTGTCTCATGGCTGCAAACAATATCGTTTCCATCGGCCTGCTCCTCATCCCCTGCGCACTCATAAGCATTCCCTTCGGAATTTTCAATGTGCTTATCACCGCCTATCTTGCCGACGTTGTTGACTACGGCGAGTGGCAGAGCGGTCACCGCGATGAGTCTGTTATCTTCTCTCTGCAGACCCTTGTCACCAAGGCTTCTTCCGGATTTGCAACAGGTCTTGCAGGCTGGATAATCACCTGGATCGGTCTCAACACTGCGGAAAATGCCATTAATTCTGATGCAACACTCATGGCTATGCGTATCGCAATGGCAGGCATCCCCTTCGCAGGCTTCATTATTGCTTTCTTCATCTTTGTTTTCAAATTCAAGCTCAGCGACAAGTTTGTAAAGCAGATAAATGAAGATCTTGCAAGCCGCCGTTCTGCTGCTTCTGGCTCTGCGGCTGAATAACTATTACAGGGAGGATCCAAACATGAAAGATTGCACCGTTTTTCTTGCTGTTTCTGCAAATGGCGAGATGTCTGAGCATGTTTTTTCGGTTTCGGCAGATGAAGAACTGTTCTCTGCTTACGTTGAAAACGACGGCGAACATCTGAAGGTTACTATTCACCCCAAACGCCCTGTTACAATTCATTCTGCGCGCATGGAAACAGAATGGAAGTGCTCCGCGAAGGACCGTATTCTTCTTAACGGATACCAGTCATGGACAGATACCCGTGAGCTGACGATAAATGACAGAATGTACGGCTTGCTCCGCACCCCCGGGTTTGCGGTAAAAAAATTCGGATTTGACCGCTACGGCGATTATCATATAGTCGATTATTCAGGCAAAAAAGGCGAGCTCCACGGATTTTCCTACGGCTATGTGCGCAGTGGCGAAAAGCTTGATTTCATCGGCTCTCTCAACGAGCGCACAGGCTATACCATACTGAAATACAGCGCAGGGAAGCAGCTTCTCTGCATAGAGAAGGACTGTGCAGGGCTTTCTGTCTCCGAGCCCTATGAGCTTTTTGATATTGTAAATCTCCGCGGCAGCGATGACGAGGTTTTTGACAGATATTTTGAGCTCATGAACATTGACAAGCCCCGCAGCAAACCGCTGAGAGGTTATACAAGCTGGTACAACCATTACCAGAACATAAACGCGGAAATAATCAGCCGCGACCTTGAGGGCATGCACTCTCTCCCCGTAAAGCCTGAGATTTTCCAGATTGACGACGGCTATCAGACTGCTGTCGGCGACTGGCTGAGCATCGACAGCAAAAAATTCCCCGACGGACTGAAGCCCATCGTTGACGCCATACACGCTGACGGCATGATGGCTGGTCTCTGGCTTGCTCCTCTTGTCTGTGAGACCAATTCTGATATATTTAAAAATCATCCCGACTGGCTTCTTAAAGACAGCAGCGGCAACAATGTTTTCTGCGGCTGCAACTGGGGCGGATTTTATGCTCTGGACATTGAAAACAGCGAGGTCAGAGATTATCTGAAAAATGTCTTTGATACAGTGCTCAATGATTTCGGCTTTGATTTTGTAAAGCTCGATTTCCTGTACGCTGCATCCGTTGTCAGCACCGCTGAAAAGACACGCGGTCAGAGTATGTGTGAAGCTATGGACTTCATACGAGAGCTTGTCGGAGACAAGCTGATTCTTGGCTGCGGTGTTCCTTTGTGGCCTGCTTTCGGCAAGGTCGATTACTGCCGTATCGGCTGCGATGTAGGGCTTGACTGGAATGATGTGCCGTATATGCGCATTGTTCACCGCGAGCGCATCTCCACCAGAAACACCATCTGCGACACTGTTTACCGCCGACAGCTAGACGGCAGGGCATTTCTGAATGACCCCGATGTATTTCTTCTCCGTTACAAAAACCTGAAGCTTTCTCTCAGGAGAAAAAAGCAGCTTGCCACAGTCAACGGACTCTTCGGCTCTGTGCTGTTTATGTCGGACAATGCAGGAATCTATGACAAAAAGCAGAAGGCTTTGTACTCTCAGACAGTTTCGATGCAGGATGCTGAAATTACATCTGTTTCCGATACAGGAAAACACATCCTGATAAAATACAGGCTCAATGGCTCAGCGAAAAAGCTCAGCATCCGTCTCTGATAAAACTCCTGACAAAGGTGGGACTGCACATGACACAGACAGAGATTTATTCACGCGCCCTTGAAATTGCCGCTGATATGGTCCTCAGTGAAGGATGCGGACTGTATCTCGAAAATATCGCTCAGAGAATGGGCATCCCCTTTGAGCAGCTGTCGGAATGTATTTCTGACCGACAGAAATTTTCTGCTCAGGTATCTGTAAAGGTCGGCGCAAGAATATGGAAAAGCGAGGGCGCTGTATTCGGAAAGGTCGTTCAGTCAGAGAAATATCAATCTCTGAACGGCGCTGCTCAGATAAAGGAAATTCTGCTCAGCAGCTTCTATTACAGTTTCAGGGGACATTCTGATTTCTGGCGCTGGCTTTACCGTTTTGAGCAGTTTGTGATCAGAGAAAAAATCCCTCCCGAGGCAATGGGCGAATACTCTGCTCAGCTTGCCTCCTTCTATCCCATTTTTCTCAAAGCTTTTGAAAAGGGGCTTGGCGACGGCAGCGTACGCCCCGAAATCCGTCCCGATGATTACTACACTGCGGTTTGCCAGGCATTGCTCAATCTTTGCATCAAATTCAGCAGCGCTCCTGTTCTCGCAGGCGATACAGCCGAAGCGGGAGAGCGAATGATTTCAACCGTAATCGATATGGCGGTGCATTATCTTAAAAGATAGTATTTTATAATGAAACCCGACCTTACTCATCAGCAAGGTCGGGTTTTGCTCATATATTAATCAGTTTTTCAAAGTCAAAGGCTTTACATTACCTTTATTGCGGTTTTTTCGATTTCAAATGCTGAAGTATACCTCTCAAGGAATCTGTTGAAGCCCTCTATATCCGCTTTCTCTGCTGTTACTGTATGGGAGACTGCATACGCAAACACCTTATTGTCAAGATAATCCTCAAGGCTCTCTCCCTCATCCTTCCACAGCATATATGCACACAGCAGCGCCATGCCGTAAGGTCCGCCCTCTCCGGCTGTTTCCATTACCGAAACCGCTGCTCCTACCGCTGCAGAAAGCATTCTCTGACCGACTTCGGGAGTTTTGAAATATCCTCCGTGTCCGTAAAGCTTATCTATGCGTACATTCTCTTCCTTTGTCAGAATGTCAAGTCCGATTTTCAGTGTTGCAAGAGCTGAAAGCAGATGGGTGCGCATGAAGTTTGCAAGGGTAAATGAACAGTTGGGGTACCTTGCAAAAACAGGTCTGCCTTCGTCAAGGTCGGTTACTCCCTCACCTGAAAAATAGTTGTATGAAAGCAGTCCGCCGCAATCAGCATCACCCTCGAGTGCTTTTTTGAACAGCATTGTATAAAGAGCGCCTTTGTCCTGAGGTGCGCCGATTGCCTGTGCAAACTCGGAAAGAAGATTTACCCATGCGTTGATGTCTGAAGTGCAGTTATTGCAATGTACCATCGCAACAGGTTTTCCTGCAGGCGTTGTAACCATATCAATTTCACGGTGAACAGAAAGTTCATGATCGGTTACAAGCATCGCAAAATCGGAGGTGCCTGCAGATACATTTCCTGTTCCCACTCTTACAGAATTTGTCGCAGTCATTCCTGTGCCTGCATCTCCCTCGCAGGGTGCAACGGGAATTCCGCTCTTCAGCATTCCTGTGGGGTCAAGGAACAAAGCACCTTCCTCTGTCAGCACGCCTCCGCTGACACCTGCCGGAAGAACCTTCGGCAGAATATCGCGAAGCTTCCAGTCAAAATCAACAAGCGAATCAAACTGTTCAACCATTTTCTGATTATAGTCGAGCTTCTCGCTGTCTATCGGGAACATACCGGAGGCTTCTCCGATGCCCATTACCTTCTCCCCTGTAAGCTGCCAGTGAATGTAGCCTGCAAGGGTAGTAAGAAACGCAATGTCCTTTACATGCTCCTCACCGTTGAGAACTGCCTGATAAAGGTGGGCTATGCTCCAGCGCTGAGGAATATTGAAGCCCAGCAGCGCAGAGAGCTTTTCTGCGGCTTCTCCCGTTATTGTATTGCGCCATGTGCGAAATTCTGCAAGCTGTTTTCCGTTTTTATCAAAGGGAAGATAGCCATGCATCATTGCGGAAACGCCGATTGCTCCGACAGCACAAAGCTCTGTTCCGAGCTTTGTGCTGACATCAGCTTTAAGGTCCGCATAGCAGGCGCGAAGCCCTTCATGAACCTCGCCCATGGGATAAGTCCATATTCCATTGTCGGTCAGCTTGTTTTCCCACTCATAGCTGCCGGATGCAACAGGGATATGCTTTTCATCAAGAAGCACTGCCTTGATTCTTGTGGAGCCCAGTTCAATACCGATTACGCATTTTGATAAATTCATATTTTCAATCCTTTCACGGATGACTTACGATAGTCTTCTTCACTGAAGCAAGGGGACGATGCGGACACCGTCCCCCTGTTATTTATTTAAGTTTCCAGATAAGGTCCTTTACAAGAAGCTCTTCCTCAAGCTTTTCGGGAGTTGTATCCTTTGTGATATGTACAAACTCTATATCAAGCATTCTTGCCCAGTCACGCATCTGCTCTGCGGTGACATCGTAAGACAGAACGGTATGATGTGCGCCGCCTGCTGCAATCCAGCACTCAACGCCTGTTGTCAGGTCGGGCATTGCTCGCCACATAACTCTTGCAACAGGAAGATTGGGCATGGGCATAATGGGCTTTACGCACAGAATATCCTGACAGATAAGGCGAAGTCTTCCGCCCATATCAATGAGAGATACAACAATTGCATCTCCCTCCTTGCCCTCAAACACAAGGCGGGCAGGGTCTTTTTCGTTCATTCCTATACCCAGATGATGGGTCTCGATTCTGGGTTTGTCAGCTGCAAGGCTGGGACAAACCTCAAGCATATGTGCGCCAAGGCTGTATTCCTGTCCCTCTGCAAGATGGTAGGTATAATCCTCCATAAATGCAGAGGCACCGTTTCCGCCCTCACCCATAGCCTTCATTATAGCTGTCATTCCTGCAACCTTCCAGTCGCCCTCACCGCCGTAGCCGTAGCCGAGACTCATAAGGTGCTGGGATGCAAGGCCCGGCAGCTGCTCCATTCCGTAAAGGTCCTGGAATGTGTTGGAGAATGCCATGCAGCCTTCTGCTTCAAGCATCTTCTTCATTGCAAGCTCTTCCCTTGCCTGATAACGGACAGCATCCATATTGTCAGTAGCTATATCATAATCAGCGGTATATGCTGCAACAAGTGCATCAATCTCTGCCTCTGTCACTGCGTTCATCTCTTTGACAAGATCGCCCACTGCCCAGGTATTCACCTGCCAGCCAAGCTTTATCTGTGCTTCTACCTTGTCGCCTTCGGTAACTGCTACCTCACGCATATTATCGCCGAAACGCATGACCTTCATTTCCTTGGATACTGCTACGCCCACTGCCGCCTTCATCCAGTCTCCCAGACGCTTATGAACCTTTGCATCCTGCCAGTGACCTGCTATTACCTTTCTGGGCATTCTCAGACGGGCGCCTATAAAGCCGTGCTCACGGTCTCCGTGAGCTGCCTGATTCAGGTTCATGAAGTCCATATCTATCTCATCATTGGGGATCTCCACATTGTACTGTGTTGCAAGGTGGCAATAGGGCTTCTGAAGATTTACAAGTCCGTTTATCCACATCTTGCTTGGAGAAAAGGTGTGGCACCAGGTGACGATGCCTGCACATTCATCGCGGTAGTTTGCCTCTTTGATTATATCTGCAATCTCACTGTTTGACTTTGCTGTTACCTTGTAAACCAGCTCAAAAGGAAGTGATCTGCTCATTTCCTCTGCCATTTCCTTTGCTCTTGCGTCAACTGTTTCAAGCACTTCAGGACCGTAGAGCAGCTGTGAGCCGACTACAAACCAGAATTCTCTTCTTTTCATAATTAACCTCCCGGTATAATTCAAGCTTATGTTTTTCAGTATTCGGAACATCACTCTCCGAAACCGATTATCGCATGTATTATATCAGAATACTGAGTATTTGTAAACGCTTGAAATCATCGCATTACAAATATATAATATAATAAAACGCTCTTTCAGGAGATGAATATGATGAAAAAACTTACTGCAGAAGTAATACTTATTGTCCTGCTTGTATCTGTGCTGATTTTTGCCGCAGCCTGCAAAAATTCAGAAAACGATAAGCGTATCTTTTCAGACGGAGAAATAACCAATTCGGATTTTGAATTGGAGCTTGGCGATTTCTGGCAGTCAGATTGCCCTGACGGTGTTGTATCACCGGATGACACCTGCTCTTTCAATGGCGAAAAAAGCCTGAAAATCGGTTCAGACGGCGAATACAGTGCCAGTGTCGTTCAGTATATCAGCAATCTCACGCCGGGCTATTACTATATCGAGGCATACACCCTGAACGAAGGAAACCAGAATCACTGCTATATTTACGGCAAGGGTTCAGAGCAGGGGCTCTGTATGACGGCTGTACCCAAAACCATAAGGGATAACAGCTGGACAAAGGTTACTGTCAGAGGCATTTGTGTCTCTGAGGACGGTATTCTGGAAATAGGAATATGCTCTGAGGGCAGCGGTCAGTCTGTCAATATTGACTCTGTTTCACTTGTGTATGAAAAAGATCAGAGCAGACAGTATGAGTGTCTTTTCGGCGGTGCTGTAAGCTGGCTTGACTGGGTTGAGGATCTTGGCGGTAAATATTACCGCTCGGACAATACAGAGGCAGACGCCCTTCAGATAATGGCTGAAAACGGATGTAATTTTGTCCGCCTGGAGCTGTATAACAATCCCGGAGATTACATCAATGAAAACGGCGATAAATTCCCCAAGGGATACAAGGATGCAGATGCAATTTTTGATCTGGCTGTCCGAGCTCATAACAAGGGAATGAAAATTCAGCTCTCCTTCATGTACAGTGACTACTGGGGCAACGATGCCATCCCACACGACTGGATGGATAAAATCAGCACCCTTGACAGCCATGATGAGATAACAGAAACACTTACTCAATGTTTGTATGACTACACCTACGGATTTATGAAGCGTCTTGCTGACGAGGGGATCTATCCTGAATACGTATCCCTTGGCAATGAAATGCAGGGAGGTATTCTTACCCCCTACGGCTCCTCATGGGAATCAGAGGACTCCATAGAGGCATTCTGCTCTTTTATGGATGCGGGATATCGGGCTGTAAAGGAGGTATCTCCCGATTCCAGAATCGTTCTCCATATCGCCTGTAATGCTGATGATATGTTCTGGGAAAGCAGAAGAGGCTCGGGAGTCTGGTTCTTTGAGCTGTGCGAAGAAAGAGGCATAAAATATGACGTTATAGGCACATCGTATTATCCTTACTGGGCTCAGACTGACAGCGTATATGCTGTCAAAAGCGCTCTTGATACCGGTGATCTTACCGAATGGTGCAATATGATGGTCGATACCTTCAACAAGGATATTCTCGTAATGGAAAGCGGCATCAACTGGGGTAAGCCCGGTCAGCTTTCAAACAACGGAGCATACACCGGCATTTATAAGTACACTCCCGAAGATCAGCGCAATTTCATGTATGAGCTTATCAATGCAATCAAATCGGTAAAGGACGGCAGATGCATCGGTGACCTCTACTGGGATCCTGTTCTGGTGCGTCAGGAGGGTGTTGGCTGGGCTATAAGGTCTGCAACAGATACCCCGAGAGAAAACTGCGTTGAAACCACCACATTCTTCGATTACGACCACGTTGCTCTGCCTGTTCTCGATGCCTACAGATATAATACCGCAGGCTCTTCTGATGCATATATCTTCGGCTCTGTTACCGATGCCAATGGCGTTCCCGTTGCTGAGCAGGCTGTATCCTTTACCTTCTGCCAAAAAAGCTATGTCGTCACAACTGACAAGTACGGAGATTTTTACACCTCTGTTGCCCCTGGCAAAGGCATACTGACTACTGACGGCGTATATTCTCAGAGCATTGAGCTTCACCCCGGTACTTTTACTGCCATTGATCTGACAATAAATCAGTAATCTTCATACTTTTTTGACAAAATTGTTGAGAACACCCCCAGCTGATGGTATAATGACTATTTGTACAATGTGATTTACTGCATTCAAAGAATATCAATCAAGAAGGAGAATTATAATGCTTATCCCCATTCTTTTACTGGTAGTTGGTCTTATTATGTTAATCAAGGGCGGCGATTGGTTTGTTGACGGCGCATCAGGCATCGCCCGCCGCTTTCATCTGCCTGAAATCCTCATAGGCGCTACCGTCGTTTCCATAGGCACAACGCTTCCTGAGGTTATGGTTTCTGCAGGTGCTGCTTTACAGAAGAGCGGCTCAATTGCATACGGCAATGCAATCGGCTCCATCATCTGCAATACCTCTCTCATAGCTGCAATCACCATTGCAATCAAGCCCGGTCCTGCAGCAAGAAAGAGCCTCGGTCTTCCCGTTTCATTCTTCTTTATCTCTGCCGCAGCCTACTGCGTCTGCTCCTATTATTTCGGAGAATTTACTCAGGTTATGGGCATCATTCTTCTTTCTGTTTTCCTTCTCTATATGATTCTGACTGTTGTCAGAATGAGAAAAACCGCAGCTTCCATTGACACTGTAAACGCAGAGGAATACATCGGTGCTCTGACTACCGAGGAAGCTCTTGAAGCTGCCACCGGCGAAGACCACGTTGTGGAATCCAAAGAAGAAGGAACAAAGGACAGCCTTTTCAAGGATATCGTATTATTGGTCCTCGGTGCTGCTGTTATTGCTTTCGGCGCTGATCTGCTTGTAGAAAACGCTACAATAGTTGCTGAGGCTCTTGGCGTTTCTCAGAAGGTTATCGGTCTTACCATCGTCGCTCTCGGCACTTCACTGCCCGAGTTTGTCACTGCAATCACCTCACTTATCAAGGGTCACGGTTCACTGTCTCTCGGAAACATCATAGGTGCAAACCTTTTCAATCTTGTACTTGTCAGCGGTACTGCAATTACAATCTGTCCCTTTGATCTCCCCTCTTCAGATACAATTTTCGGCATCAATTCTTCTCTGGTGCTCGACATCCCCGTAATGCTTCTTGTAATGGCAATCCTCACAATTCCTACTCTCATCAGACAGAAGCTTTCCCGTTGGCAGGGTATCATGCTGCTCTGCATTTATGCGGCATTTGTTACTCTGCAGATACTGATGTAAGTTCACTGGCAATAAAAAATGCAGGGCATAAGCCCTGCATTTTTTATTGCCTTAAAATTCTGTCTGAGCAGTCCACATCATATTGCCGTAGATATCAGTCAGGCAGTAGGAGTAAAGCACGCTGCCCTCATCAAGGATAAGCTCCACATCCTCAACTCTGAGCTCTCCGTCAATGATGATAGGCTCGCCGAATACATAGCTGTCTGTGTATTCCTGATCATAGGAATAATAGTCACAGATAAGATCTATGCGGTCTCCGCCTCTGAACTCTGTGATAATCTTTGCAGAGGGTGCTGTGTTATCCTCATAAACAGGTCTGTAACCTGTTACCACTCCGCCGTCAATGCCGCTGTCAAACACAACAATTATCTGGATCTGACTGCCGTTGAGCAGAGCAGGAATATAACCTGTTATGACATATTCCTCGCCATCTTCACTCCGCTCTTCCGAAAGCATATAGTAGCTTGCAACCTGTCCGTTGAGTGATACCCACATACCGTCATAATCAATATAGAGGTCACCGGTTTCTTCATCGCGCTCAAATATACTGTCCATGCCGAGGTCTATATAACCTTCGTCGTCATCATAGAATACATTGAGCTCGATTGTCTGAACAAGATCCCACTCTTCTGCGGTAAGGCTGACAACCTTCTGTCCGTTCTCATTTTCGGTTATTACAATGCGGTCAGGATCGAGGTAGTTATCACTGATGTAGCCCTCGTAGCCTGCAACCTTTTCTGCATCAAACCAGTCTTCATCCTGTCCGACATCGATACCTGTAATCTCCTTTGAAGAAGATGAGCCGAGGAACAGGTCAAACATTGTTCCAAGCATATCTGCATTGCTGCCGGAAGAGGACGATGAGGTGCCGCCAAGTGCGCCGATTACATCCAGAAGGGAGCCTGATGAAGATGTTGAAGGTGAAGATGAACCTGTATAGCTGCCAAAGATGGAGTCAAGAAGAGATGCTCCGCCGCCGTTGGCTATCTGTCCGCCTGCAGTCACACTTGCAAACTCCTTGATGCACTTTCCGTAGGCATCATCAAGTCCGATTTTGTCGTATGTTTTAAGGGCGCTGGACATCTGTCTGCTGGAACCGTAGGGGAAGAAAATTGAAATACCGTAGGCATTGCTTACATTTCCTGATGTACGGTTGTACTTTATGCAGCCTTTGAGTGCTTCTGCGAGTTCCTCTGACTCATCGGTTCCGATTCTCTGGGCAAGGTCAACAAGGTCAACCTGATTTATGTTTGATGAGAATTCTCTTACTGCGCTGCGCGCATCTGACACCTGCTGATAATTCTTTTTGCTGATAAGCTTTGCGGTAGACTCGGCAAAATCGCTGAATGCTTCTGGAACTGTTCCTGAAAGCTCTGCAAGGTCTACTATTGAAAGGGTCGTTTTGCTTCCGGGAGCATCGGAAGCACATTTCTTGACAAAGCTGTCTATAATGCTCTTTCCAAGCTCTACGGTCGAAATTGATGTATCATCAGAAAGCTCGTTGAGCCATGTGGTGTAGTACCAGCCAACACCGGGCTCGGTCTCTTCAGAAGCGATAAGATAGTCTGCATAGCGCTCTGCTACAATTGCAGTTTCAAGGGTTGCCATGAGACATGCATCAAAGCCGATGAAATCAAACTTGCAGCCGCTTTCTCTGAGTGCGCTGTCTATTTCATCGAGGGTCATGGAATCGCCGCTGTAATGCTGGTCATAGCCATAGCCGCTGACCGAGCCGCCGCCGTGATCCCAGAATATGAGCATATAACGGTCTGCTTCGTAATTTTCAGTGCAGTAATCAATGAATCCGGTAAGTGTATCAGGGTCTACCATGGATGCCTTTTTGCTTTCTGCAAGCAATGTCATGCCCCCTGATGTTACCTTGTAGATCTGATTCTTGCTGTTACTGATCTTGCTTGTCTTCCACTTCTTGGTGCCGCCTGTCTGGACGATGATATTGACATTGTCGCTGATGTCAGCATTCATCATCTCTTTAAGGTCAGAGCTTGCCATTCCGTATTCCGTCTCAAGGTCAGTTCCGCACATATAAACCATAATGGTTACAGTTGCATTTCTGTCAGGATATGCGGTATATTTGCTTCTTGCTTCGTTTGAAACGCTCATATCCGCACTGTGCTCACCTGATGTTGTTCCTGCGATATTCACCAGGCTGTCATAGCCGCCAAAAAAGGATGAATAATTAGAATAATCCGCTCCTCCGCCGCAGGAAAGACCGCTGCACTGACCGCCGCCAAAAACAAAATAGATCACCAGTGCCACTACAAGTACAATAGCAATGGTTCTTGCTGTCTTGTTCTTTTTAAGCAATGATATAAGACCCGAAATCATCGATGAGCCTACAACTGTGGAACCACCGCTGCTGCTGCCGCTGCTGCCAGAGCTGAAAAGCCCCGCAAGATCTCCGATAGACAAACCTGCTCTTGAGTTTCCTGAGGTGCTGCTTTTGCGCGAGCCCTGAGAAGTTCTGCCGCTGTAGCCGCCTGTTTTTCCTGCAGGTCTGCTGCTGCCTGTAGAGCTGCCTTTTCTGCCGACAGAAGCAGAACCCCCTGAACCGGTACGTCTTCTTCCGTGTTGCTGTGCCATATTATGCAAGCCTCCCGAATTGAGTTTTTACCATTTTATTTTACTACAAACACCACGCAGATAACAATATTTATTTTGCAGTTTATGAAATATTAAAAGAAATTTGTTGACAAAACAGATCTCAGGTGCTATCATGCAGTTGAACAATTGCTCAACTACTTGATCGGAGGTATGACCATGCAGCATAATTGCTCCTGTGACTGCGATGTTATCCATCAGGACATTGTAAATGATACAAAGGAAAAAATGCAGCCTGATGATGTATACACCCAGCTTTCCATGCTTTTTAAGATGTTTGGAGATGCCACAAGGGTAAGAATTCTCCATGCTCTTGAGCAGAACGAGATGTGTGTATGTGATCTTGCTGTACTGCTTGGAGTGACAAAATCAGCGGTTTCCCATCAGCTGAAGGCTCTCAGACTTTCAAATCTTGTAAAGTCACGCAGAGATGCACAGATTGTCTACTACTCCCTTGCAGATGACCATGTCAAGGAGATTATTGATATGGGTCTTGAACACCTTAGCGAAGAATAAAATTAACTGTCCCTGTTATTTTTTATTTTCTTAGTTGAACGATTGAGCAACTAAGAAAAGTTCCGGAGGTATATATATGATAAAAACGTTTCTTTTAAAAGGGCTTGACTGCCCTCACTGCTCTATGGGCATTGAAAAAGAAGTAGGTGAATCGGAGGGTGTGAACTCTTCGGTTATGAACCTTATGAAGCAGACTCTTACTGTTGATATCGATCCGTCCATCGAAGAAACTATCGGATGGCTTGTCAGCAAGACCGTTCATCGCTATGAGCCTAAAGTTCAGGTCAGCGAGATTGGCAGTACAAACTCGAAAATATATACTCTCAAAGGGCTCGACTGTCCAAACTGCTCTGCGAAGATTGAGAATGATCTAAATTCTCTCGACTATGTATCCTCTGCACAGATAAACCTTATGAGTCAGACACTTACCGTCAGTTACAGCAAAGTTTCTGCTGATTTTCTCTACGAAATGGTCTGCGACATTGTTCACGACCATGAGCCCGAGGTTGAGGTCAGTGAGCGAAGCACTTCTGAAAAGAAATCAGCAGGTAAAGATAATGACACCCGCAACATGATTATCCGATTTGTCATCGGTGCGCTGTTCTATGCTGCAGGCCTTATACTTCCTTCAGTTGTCTCTCTCCCCTCCTATGTCGGTCTTGCACTTCTTATAGTTGCTTATATAATTCTCGGCTGCGATGTGGTTTTCAAGGCTCTCAGGAACATCGTAAGAGGCCGCGTTTTTGATGAAAATTTCCTGATGACCGTTTCCACTGTCGGTGCTTTTGTAATCGGAGAATACCCTGAGGCTGTGGCTGTCATGCTGTTCTATCAGGTAGGTGAATTTTTCCAGAGCCTGGCTGTTAAGCGCTCCAGAAAATCCATTGCAGACCTTATGGACATCCGTCCCGATTCCGCCGCGGTCAGCAGAAACGGCGAAATCATAGTTGTTCCTCCCGAAACCGTCTCAGTCGGCGAAACTATTGTGGTAAGACCCGGCGAAAAGATCCCTCTTGACGGCGTTGTTTCGGATGGCGAATCCATGATCGATACAAAGGCTCTTACAGGTGAATCGGTACCCAGAGCTGTACGCTGCGGTGATGAGGTTCTATCCGGCTGCATCAACGAAAACGGCGTACTGACCATTCGCGTCACAAAAGCCTTTGGCGAATCCACCGCTTCGAAAATCATCGACATGGTGGAAAATGCTTCAAGCAGAAAAGCTCCCACAGAGAACTTCATAACCACCTTTGCCCGTTACTACACTCCTGTTGTGGTTATTCTCGCTGCTCTCCTCGCAGTTGTTCCTCCCCTCTGCTTCGGCGCAGAATGGGTGGAATGGATTCGCCGCGGATTTGTATTTCTTGTAATTTCCTGCCCCTGTGCTCTTGTAATCTCCATTCCTCTGACCTTCTTCGGCGGAATCGGTGCTGCCTCAAAACACGGCGTTCTTGTCAAGGGCAGCAACTATCTCGAAGCTCTCAACAATGTCGGCACTGTTGTATTCGACAAGACAGGCACTCTTACAAAGGGCGTTTTCAAGGTAACCTCAATTTTCCCTGCTGCCGGTTTTTCAAAGGAGCAGGTGCTTGAATCTGCAGCTTTGGCTGAAAGCTTCTCAAATCACCCCATTGCAAAGTCAATAATTTCTGCGTATGGCAGGGAACCCGATAAAGCAGCTCTTTCCGATTATCAGGAAATCTCAGGCAAGGGAATCAGTGTCTATGCATCAGGCGAAAGAATACTTGCCGGCAGTGCCAAGCTTATGAAGGATAATGGCATAGTATATTCTCAATGCAGTGAAGTCGGAACAAAGGTATATGTTGCTGTAAACGGGTGTTTTGCCGGATGCATACTCATAGCAGATGAAATCAAGCCTGACAGCAAGTATGCTGTTTCAGAGCTTCGCAAGATGGGCATTGAAAAGGTCGTTATGCTCACAGGTGACGATGAGAATATTGCCCGTTCAGTTTCCGAAAAAATCGGGCTTGACGAATATCACGCCCATCTTCTTCCTGACGAAAAGGTTGCAAAGGTCGATATGCTGGACGGCAGCAAAAGAGCCGGCAGCAAGCTTGTTTTTGTAGGCGACGGCATAAACGATGCCCCTGTTCTTGCCAGAGCAGATGTCGGCATCGCCATGGGCGGTCTTGGCTCTGATGCGGCTATTGAAGCCGCGGATGTTGTTCTGATGACCGACGAGCCCTCAAAGCTTTCCGAGGCAATTTCCGTCGCGAAGAGTACAAAGCAGATTGTTGTTCAGAATATAATTATCGCGCTTGGAATCAAGGGCATATTCCTCATTCTCGGCGCACTGGGCATTGCAGGCATGTGGGTCGCTGTTTTCGGCGATGTGGGTGTTGCGCTCATTGCTGTGCTCAACGCAATGCGTATTCTGAAAAAATAGCCAAAAGGCACCGCATGAGCGGTGCCTTTTTTCTGTTTATCAGTTTTTACAGGACAATAAATGTGCATCCGCCGGGAACAACCTCAATCTTGCGTGACCTGACTTTTACACCCTTGAGTTCGGGCAGCTCATCATTTTCGCCGAGCTTCAGCTCCACGCCGTTTAAAAGCATGGTGCGTGAGCGCATCTTGCCGTTGCCTGTGAGAGCGTAAACTTCAGCTGCCTTGGGCAGCTTTACAGTTGTCTTCTCTGTCCATGAGTTGTTGATTACAAGATATACAAAGCCCTTTTTGCCGTCCTTACGGGAGTGTGCATAAACATGAGCACCCTCGCAGTTTGCTTCGTGGTTTGCATATACAGTCTGTCCCATAAGTCTGTTCCAAAGCAGTGCTGCAAAGTAGCTGGGACGGGGATCAAAGCTGCCGTGCTTTAAGTAGCCGTAATCGGATGATGCAAGGGTATTATGGAATATAATTCCCTTTGTGACGGTGGCAAATTCACCGAACTCGTTGAGAGTTCGGGGGACTTCAAGATATGTAGAAGCCCATGTATGACCGCCTGCGCCTGCGTCGCCGCTTTCAGTAACCCACATCTCTGCACCGGGTGCATACTTGTCGCGGTAAGGAGCAAAGGCTCTGGCACATGCTCCTGCCATACCGAGATAAGGTTCACTCAGTGAGCCTTCGGCAGGCGTGAATGCAGAGGGTACCATTGCAGCCATTCTTTCGGAAATGCCGTTGTAGTAGTGATAGCTGAATACATCAATCTTTTCGGTGCAGCCGTCCATCAGATCCCCTGTTGTGCAGCTGGGCAGCACATCGGCAATTCCGGCAGCAGCGGATGAATTATCGTCGCTGCCCATAGACATTGCCGCAGGGTCACAGGTACAAGGTCCTACGATGATGCAGTCGGGATATTTTTCTCTTACCCACTTATGAAAGATGTCCTGATCACGGCGGAAATGCTCGGGAGTGTAGCCCTTGGGGAATCCTGTCATTTCCATCATATTGGGTTCATTGGTAAATTCAACCGCATCGATAGGCACTCCGTGCTCTGTGCTCAGGCGGAATATCTGCTCTGCCTGCGAGGGATTCCAGGGTTCTTCGGCACTGTGCAGTCCCTGGCAGTTAGCAACACTTATAAGCAGCTTTCCGTCCACTGCCTTTACAAAGTTCAGAAGATTTATCCACTGCTCCTTTGTCAGACGGTTCTGATAACCCTCGGGGGCTTCTCCCTTGCCTTCAAAGTCATAATAAGTCTTTGTTGCCCATGTTCCGGACACACGCACCCATGCCTTGCCAAGCTCCTTTGCAAGCTTTATCAGGCGGGGATTTGTGGTGTCAATGGGATCGTACCACTGATGCATGCCTGCCATACCCTGACTGAAATCGGGAGGCGGAACCTGCTCTGTTCCGTCAATCTGAGCATCGGTATATGCTTTCCAGAATGTTCCTCCTGTGACCTCGGTCATTTCAACATTATATGAGATCATGCAGGGATTTGCAGTGCGCAGCTCCTTGAGCTTTCTGGGTTTGATTTTGATTTTCAATGCCATGATAACTCTCCTTTATAAAATTCTGTCTGACAGACTTTTTCACAATTTATTCTACCATATCTTAAACAGAATTTCAACTGAAAGCTATTCCCATTGAACTATTTTACACAAAAATCACACATCTCACTCCATTCTGAACAGTGTCAGTTTGTTGCCGTCGTCGCAGATGCCAAGAAATATTTCTTTTTCATTCTTATACCCCTGTTCATTCATCTGTTTTTGAAGCCACACTCTGTCAAGTCCCATTCGTTTTAGGTTTTCTTCAAGTATTCTGCCATCCATTATAATCTCAGTGCTTATACTCTCACTCTGCGGCTGCAGATTCATATCTTCGGGATTTATCGGGCGCTTTGTACTTTTGGGCAGCACTGTAAGTCTTCCGTTAAACTCAAATATTGCCGTCTGTATGTCGTTAAGATTGAAATACCCTTCCTGCCTGCAAAGCACCATAAATTCACTCAGGTCAAGCTTTGCCTTTTTCATATTGGCGCGGTAAAGCTTCCCATTGTTCATAAGAATGGTCGGTGTTCCGTTTATATACTTGCGCGTTTTCGGAAATTTGCTTGTCAGTATTCCAAGCAGCATCGTCGAAAAACAGTATACCACTATTGCAATCAGCGGCTCCCAGGGCTTTTCAATCTCTGTGGCAAGCTCCGCAGCAATTGAGCCTATGGTGATGCCTGTGATGTAGTCAAAAAAGTCCAGCTGGGACATCTGCTTATGCCCCATTATCTTTGCGCTTATAAACAGCGCTGCAACAGACAGAAATGCTGTAAGAATCACTTTTACCGCTTCCATAATACTCCTCCATTTTTAGTTAAGTATTGGCAAAACATTTGAAAGTATGCTATATACAGATATTTTCATTTTGCCGATGTTGTGTTATAATGACCCCAAAGCTTATTAAAGGTGAATATTATGAAAACTCTAAAAAAGCTGACTTTGCTGCATTCAAACGATCTTCACGGCGATTTTATGGCTCGTGAGGTTGATAAAACCCTTCTGGGCGGTACATCTATGCTGTCGGGATATGTATCAAAGGTTCGCCACGAAGAGAAGAATGTTCTCTATGCCATATCCGGCGATATGTTCAGAGGTTCTGTAATTGACAGTGAATATCAGGGGCTTTCCACCATCGAAATTATGAATATGATAGCGCCTGATGTTGTAACAATCGGAAACCATGAGGTCGATTACGGAATCGGTCATCTGCTGTTTGTTGAAAAATGCGCGAATTTTCCTATTATCAATGCCAACATGTATCTATCATCGACCAATGTGAGGATGTTCAGATCTCATATCATCAAGAAAATCGACGGCATGAGGGTTCTTTTTATCGGCGTTCTGACCGATGGCGCTCTTTCCAAGGTAAAGCATGAAGATCTGATTGGCTCTTTGATAGAGATACGCGATGCTGCAAAGGAAATCGGCAGGGTATGCAACGCTTACCGCACTGAGAATATTGATCTGACCGTACTGCTGACGCACATAGGTTTTGAGGCTGATAAAGAACTGGCTGCTGCTCTTGACCCCGACTGGGGTGTCGATATAATTATCGGCGGTCACTCTCACACTCTGCTTGAGAGCCCTGTTATGGTCAACGGTATTCCTATTGTTCAGGCCGCCTCAGGCACTGCTCAGATCGGAAGATTTGACATAGATATTGACCTCGACAACAACTGCGTTGCAAGCTATCACTGGCAGCTTATTCCCATAAACAGCAAAAACTGTCCCAAAGACAAGGCTCTTGAAAAAGTCATACGAAAGTACAAAAAAGAAACCGACAAAAAATACGGCAGGGTTGTAACAAGGCTTGCAGATTGTTACACTCATCCTGCGCGAAATCAGGAAACCGATCTCGGGAAGCTGCTGAGTGATGCTCTGTGTGAGATGCTGGGACTCGATATCATGTTTCTTGCCTCTGGCAGTATACGCAGTAAATCACTGGGACCTATCGTTCTGTTCAATGATCTGATGCAGGCTCTGCCCTTTGATGATGATATTTATCGGGTTGTTGTAAACGGCAATCAGCTAAGGCGAATGATTGCATACATGCTTCGCCCTGATGCCTTCTCCGGCGCTCACACCGAATTCTATCAGTTTTCAAAAGGGCTTTGCGCTGAATATGACAAAACTCAGTGCAAGCTTATCTCACTGTCATTCAACGGTACAGAAATCAAAGACAAAGACACATTCACACTCGGCATGCACAGCTATCACCTTAAAAATATCGAAAAGTTTCTTAATGTTCCCTACGATGAAATTGCTGCTGCAAAACGTCCTGCCGTTGTATGTACCAACGACACAGATATTCTGGATGAGTATTTCAGCAATCATAAAATGCTCTTTATCCCTGAGGAAAAGAGACTTATTCTCCACGAAGAAGAATATCAGTATCCTAATGACTGACAATTAATGCATTTATACAGACAAGCACCCGAAGGCTCAAGGCTTTCGGGTGCTTTCCCATTATCTGTTATTCCATGCTTCCGCCTTTCATCGGCGACATTGCGTGCCGGCTGAAAATCTTAAGCACGCCGTTTTTGTATTTCTGCGGAGGCTTTTTCCAGTTTCCGCGGCGTTCTTCAAGGATGCTTTCCATTTCGGACGGTGTTTTCCTCTCTCCGTCCGTTCCGACTATTTCAAGCCGTCTTTCGGGTATATCGATTAATATCAGGTCGTTTTCTTCGACCAGTGCAATATTGCCACCTTCGGCTGCCTCGGGAGAAACATGACCTATTGACGGTCCTGTTGATGCGCCGGAAAAGCGTCCGTCGGTAATGAGGGCTATGCTTCTGCCGAGATCAGGGTCTGATGAAATGGCTTCAGAGGTATAGAACATCTCCGGCATTCCTGAGCCTTTGGGTCCTTCGTAGCGGATTATCACCGCATCCCCTGACCTTATCTCATGGCTCAGCACAGCCTTCAGGGCATCCTCCTCGCAGTCAAAGGGACGCGCTCTGAGGACAGCCGAGAACATTTCCTTCGGGCAGGCAGTATGCTTTATCACTGCGCCGTCGGGCGCAAGATTCCCCTTGAGAATTGCTATTGCACCGTCGGTGCCTATTGCATTGTCGTAGGGTCTTATTATATCCTGCCAGACAAGACCTGCCTTTCTGCACATTTCATCGCATCTGTCATAGTATCCGCTCGCTTTCAGGTTGTCCAGGTTTTCTCCGAGAGTTTTTCCCGTTACGGTCATTGCATCAAGGTGCAGCACGGAACGTATCTCCTCCATCACTCTCGGCACGCCTCCTGCATAGGTAAAATACTGTGCCGGGAATCGCCCTGCAGGGCGTATGTCGAGAAGATAATGAGCTCCGCGGTGCAGGCGGTCGAACATCTCCGCATCGAAATCTATGCCGAATTCACGGGCTATGGCAGGAATATGCAGCAGGCTGTTTGTTGAACCCGAAATAGCTGCATGAACCATAACCGCATTTTCAAAGGATTTTACCGTAACCATATCTCTGGGACGCAGACCCATTGCTGAGAGTTTCATTATCTGCTCTCCTGCTATTTCTGCAGCTGTTTCAAGCTCTTTGCTCATAGCCGGCAGAAGTGCTGTTCCCGGGAGCATAAGTCCCAAAGCTTCGCCCATTACCTGCATGGTGGATGCTGTACCCATGAATGAGCAGGCACCGCAGGACGGGCATGCATGCTGCTTGTACCATTCAAGTTTTTCTTTTGTAATTTCTCCTCTCGCACATTTGGCGGAATAGATTCCAATTTGCTCGAGGGTCAGCAGGTCAGGACCTGCATCCATTACTCCCCCTGTGACAAGTATTGAAGGCATGTTGACCCGTCCGATGCCCATAAGATGGGCGGGTACCGCCTTATCACAGCTTGAGATGAACACTCCGCCGTCAAATGGGGTTGCCAGAGCATGAATCTCTATCATTCCTGCTATAGCATCACGGCTTGCAAGAGAATAGTTCATTCCGTCGTGTCCCTGTGCCATGCCGTCGCAGATATCTGTAGCAAAATATCTGGCTGCTTTCCCCCCTGAACGTGCTACAGAAGAAACGGTTTTTTCCACCAGTGACAGCAGGTGTGCGCTTCCGGGATGGCTGTCGCCAAAGGTGCTTTCTATCATTATCTGCGGTTTTGAAAGATCCTCCACTGTCCAGCCCATTCCCATGCGCAGCGGGTCCTGCTCCGGTGCTATGGCTCTGATTTTTTGGCTTATCACAGCTTATACCCCCTGGTTTTCTTCAATAGTCCTTATTCTGTTGATTATTACTTCCTTTATTTCCATTCCACCTACTGCAAAATAGAATTTCAGGAAGAACAGCAGCCTTCTTTCCACTTCGGGAGTTTCAAATGTGACTGTCTGCCATTCTTTATCACTTCCGTTGAGCACCTTAGAGCCAATAAGGTCTGAATCCATAAATACTGACATAGGTATCTGTGCTGTATCAGGCGCCAAAGCCGATGCTCTGCATATTATCGACACTTCAAACTGTCCGCGCTTTTCAAGCTTCATCTGGAACAGGGTTTTCTCTCCGCCTGAAGTATTGATTTCGGTTCCGTCAACGGTCAGATTCTTGCCGAGAACGTATTCAGGCACGCTGAGGATTACATCGCCCTCCTCGTCGCGAAGACACTGCAGCTGATTGTCCTCCTCGCTTATAAGTCCTATGCTTCTGCGATAAGCGGGAGTCTCTGTCAGGAAGCGGCATATATTCATCGCACTTCGCTGATATTCTCCTCTTGTAACTCTGCCCTTCTCAAGACTATCAGCAGAGTCATCCTCTCCGCTGTTTATCGATGGGTTATTGGCAAGCATAAACAGGTCATTCTGCGCTCTTACCATTGATGCTACATTCTTTGTTGAAGGGGTCTTTCCCTCTTCTGAACCCATTGCCCACCAGTCACTCATGACTATTCCGTCAAATCCCCATTCACCGCGCAGAATTGTTGTGACAAGATCATATTCACTGGCGGTCCAGCAGCCGTTAAGAGGATTATATGTGGTCATGACGGCTCTTGCGTTGCCCTCTTTTACCGCAATTTCAAAGCCCTTGAGGTATATTTCTCTCAGTGCTCGCTCGGATACTACTGAGTTTACATATCTGCGGTTATACTCCTGATTGTTTGTTGCATAGTGTTTGATCGTTGCTGTTACGCCGCTTCTATGAATACCGTTGAGCTGAGATACTGCCATCCGTCCTGTGAGAAGCGGATCTTCGGAAAAATACTCAAAGTTTCTGCCGCACAGAGGATGACGATGAATATTCATTCCGGGTCCAAGCAGATTATCAACCTGGTACTTTCTCATCTCCAATCCCTCAAGAACATAAAGCTCTGCAATAAGCTCTTCATTCCATGTACATGCCTGGCAGGTGCCGTTAGGCATTGAAAATGCGGTGTTTCCACAGTCCATTCTAATACCGCTTGGTCCGTCGGAACAACACACCGAAGGCAGCCCGAAATGACTTACAAGCCTGTCAGTGACGCCGCCTATGCAGCCTGCTGTGCCGGGCGTGACACGGGTGGAACTCATGCCTTCTCCGCGGACAATGCAGCAAAGGTCATCATCGGTCATCTGGGCGATGAATTCCTCCATTGTACATCTGCCCTCAGCTGCATCCTGCAGCCTGAGCCTTCTGTCCCCTGTCTGAGGTATTTCTGCAGGGAGTCTTTCCAGTCTGCGATTTTTACTGTCAACTGTACGGAGCTTTGCGCTTTCGTAAGCTATTTTTCCATCCTCGGAGTACATTCTGTCAAAGCTTTCTATCGGCGCACAGGCTTCTTCAAGGTGCTCTGAAACAATGGTCTCACCCAAAACAAAGCTGCCTGCTTTGTTTTCTGTGCGCACACTTTCGCCTGCATAAAAGCTGTACTCGCCCTTTTCAAGAACATAACAGGAACTGTTGCCTGTCTTTCCTGCATCATCATATGATGCAAATCGGCTCATCGGGATAGTTATTTCGATTACCTGTGATTCGTTGGGTTTCAGCTCCCTTGTTTTTGCAAAAGCACATAGCACTCTTTTAGCTTTTCCAAGCTTTCCCTGAGGCGCACAGACATAAACCTGCACCACCTCTTTTGCGGAACAAGCACCGACATTTACTACTTTGTGACAAATTGTCACCACTCGTTCATTCCATTCAAAGGATTCCGTTTTATGCTCAAACTCCGAATATGACAGTCCAAACCCAAAAGGATACAGGACCCTGTCAGGAGCAAAGGATTCGAAATACCTGTAGCCTACATATATATCTTCAGCATAAATGCATTTATCCTTGTTACCAAAATTCGATGCAGAGGGATAATCGCTGATAGCTTCTGCAATGGTATCTGTTAATTTTCCGCAGGGTGAAACTTTTCCGCAAAGAACATCAGCTACTCCGCTGCCGCCCTCCTGACCTCCCTGCCAGACATACATTACCGCAGCAGGCTTATATCTTTCGACCCATGTCATATCAATGATATTCCCTGTATTGAGAAGGACTGCCGTCCTCTTGAAATGTCTGCAGACAGTCTCGATCATTGCCTCTTCTTCTTTTGTCAGAAGCCAGCTGCCCTCATAGGGTCCGTTATCATTGTCCTCTCCTGCAGTTCTTCCGATTATTATAACAGCTGCATCATTCCGAAGTGCTGCAGCAGACACGAGAGTTTCATCAAGGGGCATTTCTTTCTGAAACCAGGGATGGTTTGACCATCCGTCGCCGCTGTCGAAGGGGTTATCTTTTGTCCATGCTTCGTATGTTTCTCTGACTACTCTGTCGAGCTCATAAATCTGCTCCCCCTCGAGAGCCTCATATATACCCGTTACATAACGGGCATTGACAAGACCGCCTGAGCCAAGTCCGCTTTTATAGTAATTCATCTGTGTTCTTCCGAACACTGCAACTTTGCTGCCTTTCTGTATCGGAAGGGCATTTTCTTCATTGCGAAGAAGTACGCATCCCTCCGCAACGGTTGCCCTTGCCTTTGATGCAAAATTCTCAATTGTCAGAATAGAATTCGTCATTTTTATTCTCCTATGGTTTATTTTGCGGTTTTCTAACTATTTATTCCAATATACACTAATTCCGGTTAATTGTAAATTGCTTTTATTCAAAAGATGCCCCCGACACCTTTTCGGTGCCGGGGGCATGGGATTCAGTTCATATCAGCCTGTCAGTTGTTTGCTTCTTCGCGCTTCTTTCTGCGGCTGATGATTGCCTTGGCTGTTGCGATTGCCACGAACAGTGAGACAATACCGATGTTCATTGCGATGATATTGTTATTGTCGTCACCGGTGACAGGTGTGTCAGTCTCGCCGGTATTCGGGGTGTTGTTTGAGGGAGGATTCTGGTTCTGTACATTCTCTTCGTATGCACCAAGTACGAATGTACCAACCTTTACGCCGTCCTTGTAAGCATTGATTGTAACCTTTCCGGGCTTCTTGACAGTTACATTACCGTTCTTATCGACGGTAGCAATTGTAGTGTCGGTGCTCTCCCAGGTAATGGTCTCGCCTGCAAGGTCGGGGTTCTCCTTGATAAGCTGATCGCCGAGATCGACAGTATCGCCTACGTTTACCTTCTTGTCATCCTCAACAGGAACAACCTTATTCTTCATCGTCTGCTCAATGCCCATGATGTCGATTTCGTTGCCGTTGGGACCGAAGTAGGATGCCTTACCTTCGCTGTTGACCTTTACGGTGATGCTTGCGGTGGACTTGATGTAGTTTGCAGGAGCAGAGGTTTCGGTAATTGTATACTCGCCCTCGGGAACTGCAGTGAACAGTACCACGCCGTCAACACCGGAGGTTGCGGTCTTGCTGAAGTTGTTGCTTCCGGTAATGGTGAATACTGCACCGGGCAGAACCTTGTTCAGATCACTGTACTTTGTGAAGCTGACGTTTGCAGTCTTGGGAATTACAACAGGTGCATCATACATGATAACTGTATCATTGTCGACCTTTGCACCCCACTGAGTGGTTCCGTCTGTCTTGTATTCACTGTTCTTCACTGAGTAGATATCGCTGCCGCTGACCTTAATATAGATGGTCTCTGCGATCTGATAGCCCTCAGGAGCGGTAAGCTCGGTGAACTTGTAGATACCGTCGGGGATCATCTCGATCTCTACAGCATTTGCGCCGGAGGTCCAGTGGATAACGCCGTCGGTATAAGATACTGTTGAAGGAATTCTTACATTGGAAAGGTCTGCGCCATCGCCTGCTTCTTCAAGAACAAGCTTTGCACCGGGCAGTTCATTGCCGCCGCCTACTGCCATCTTGGAAAGTACAAGCTCTGTGGGCTTATCTTCCATGATTACGGTGTCAGCAGAAACAAGTACCCAATCGCCGTACTTCTTGGTGGTCTCATCGTACTTGGCGTTGTAGATATTGCCGTTTTCAACCTTTACATAGATGAATTCTGCCTTCTCATATCCGTCGGGATACATCTCTTCGATGAACTTGTAGATACCATCGGGTACATTGTGGAGATCAAGTTTTGTCTCAGTGGATACCCATGTTATGGAATCTGCGTTCTTGACAACATCAGTTCTGTCTGTGACGACCTGAGTAAGGTCTGTATCAGAGCTGGTTGCTTCAAGGGTGAGTATTGCGCCGAGGATTTCATCTCCGCCGCCAACTTCAACCTTGGAAAGAACGAGGGTGTTGTAATCATCTTCCATTACAACGGTCTCATTGCCAGCCTTGGTCCATACAGTTACTGCGCCCTTGTAATCGGATGCCTTGACAGAATAGATATCGCTGCCGCTGACCTTTACATAAGCAACTTCATCTCTCTCGTAACCGCTGGGAGCTGTTGTTTCTGTGAGAGTGTAGACACCCTGAGGCAGTCTTTCAATCTCAGTCTTTGTATCTGTGGATGTCCAGGTGATCTTGCTGTCTGTTACAGATACATGTTCAGGCGCTCTTACATCGGAGAGATCGATATCGTAGCCTCTTGCAGGCTCAATGGTGAGCACTGCACCGGGAAGCTCTTCATCGCTTACTGCGTCAACCTTGGATACGTTAAGCTTTGTGGGAGCGTCCAGCATGATTACTGTATCGCTGCTGCCAACTGCTGTCCATGTTTCGGAGTCTGCGCTGTCTGCATAGAAGATATCGCTTGCGCTGACCTTTACATAGATTGTTTCCGCTACTTCGTAGCCATTGGGTGCGGTGATTTCGGTGAACTCATAGATTCCGTTGGGAACTCTGCCGATCACAGTCTCGGTCTCGCCGGACTTCCATGTGATCATGGTATCGGAGAGGGATACATTCTCAGGAACCTTTACATTCTTGAGATTAATGTCGTCAACGGGCTTGAGGATGAGTACTGCACCGGGAAGCTCATCGCCGTCAGCAAATTCTCTCTTGGAAAGAACAAGCTTGTTGGGAGCATCCTTCATCACTGCAGTCTTGTTGGAGACTTCTTCGCCCCAGACAGTGCTGCCGTCCTTCTTGTAATCAAATGCAGGCACTGAGTAAACCTTGCCGTTTTCGATCTTTACATAGATTGTTTCTGAAACATCATATCCATCAGGTGCGGTTACCTCGGTGAACTTGTAGATGCCGTTGGGAACAACGGGCAGTGTAACTGCGGTGCTGCCGGAGGTCCAATTGATGGAACCGTCCTTATACTCTGCGCCCTGAGGCAGAGGTGCTACAGTTGAAAGATCTGCACCGTCAACAGGTGTGAGAGTAAGCTTAGCGCCGGGAAGCTCCTTGGAGTTTGTCATGTCAATCTTGGAGAGTGTGAGATCAGAGCCGATAACCTTATTCTCGAAGCGGATGCCGGTCTCGCCTTCCTCGCCCTTCTTTACGATGGAACGAGAATCAACCTCGAGCTCTCCGTGGCCGTTATCGATAACTACAACGGTCATTACATATTCGGTTGCATCGTAGGAAATATCCTTCGCATCGCCCGCGACCTCTCTGATAGTGTAGGTGTAAGTGCCTGCCTTATCAAAGGTGATGTCGTTGAATGCAAATGTGCCGTTTACAGAGTTTGTTGCAGTCTGGTTTTCACCGCTGCCTGTAAGTGCGAATGTGAATTCGCCCTCTGTGAGTGCTCTGTCAACGAGAGTCTTTACACCGTTTACAGACACCTTGGTGGATGTTGTTGAGTAAATGTTGGTGAACTTGAGCATTTCTGCAAGCTTCTCAGGACCTGTTGCAATAAGCTTACCCTTACCGTCGTCCTCAACCTTTACTGTGAAGGTGTACTCATTATCATCGTATTCGATACCCTTCTTATCGCCGTCAGGAATTACTTCCTTGACTGTGTAAGTGTACTCACCTGCAGCGGTGTAGGTGATGGTCTCGAAGGTGAAGCTTCCGTCAGCAGCATTCTTTGCTGTGAGAGGCTCTTCAAGACCGGTTCCGCTGAGTACGAACTCAAACTGTTCTGCGTCCAGATCGATGTCTGTTCCGCTGAGCACCTTGGTACCGATGACTGTATAAACGGTGGACTTTGCCTCATAGATGTTGGTGAATCTTGCCTTGCCATCACTTACAACATCTTCGCCGTCGAACAGCTTGCCGTCTGCAACGAGCTGTCCTTCTAAGTCGTCAGTTACATTTACCTTCCAGGTGTATGCCTCGGTTGAATAGGTGATTCCTTCTGCGTTGCCGGATACCTCTCTGACTGTGAAGGTATATTCGCCTGCATCAGTGAAGCTTACGGATTCGAATGTGATATTACCGCTTGCATCATTGGTGCCTTCTGCTGCCTTGACTCCATTGGAGTCAACTACTTCGAAGGTAAACTCGCCGTCACTCATGGTGTTTCTGCCTGTAAGGGTCTTGATACCCTCAAGAGTGAGTGCGGTATCCTTTGCTTCGTAACTGTTCTCAAATGCTATGTCATCATTATCCACTTCAACACCGTTGATGGTAGGTGTTGCGATGAGTTTGCCGTATCCGTCATCTATTACGGTTACTGTTACAAGATAGGTATCGGTGTCGTAGTCTACGCCGCCGAGAGTTCCCTTGACCTCGCTGATTACATAGCTGTAAGAGCCGGTTGTGGTGTACTCGATTGTATCGAATACGAACTTGCCGTCCTTATTGGTTGCGGTAAGATCCTTTCCTCCACCTACAAGTCTGAAGGTGAACTCGTCATCATCAAGATCACGACCGGTGAGAGTCTTGATACCTCTGAGAGTGACGGAGGTCGACTTTACGCCGTAGGTGTTGCTGAATGCAAGGGCTGCGCCGTTCTTATCTGCTGTTGCAGTAAGTGTACCGTCACCGTTGTCTACTACTGTTACTGTTACAGTGTAGGTGGTGTCGTCGTACTCTACGCCGCCGAGGTTGCCCTTGACCTCACTTACTGTGTAGGTATAGGTGCCTGCTGCGGTGAACTTGAGTGCGTCGAATGCGAACTTGCCGTCCTTGTTGGTTGCGGTAAGCTCCTTGCCTTCGCCGACGAGCTTGAAGGTAAACTCATCGTCCTTCAGGTCACGACCTTCGAGGGTCTTGATACCATTGATTTCGATGGTGGTTTCCTTGACGCCGTAGGTGTTGTTGAATGCAAGAGCTGTGCCGTTCTTATCT
>JAZUPA010000027.1:0-1942 GCA_045604945.1 Acutalibacteraceae bacterium | reverse complement strand
GTGTATGAAAGTCCGTGTCCGAAGGACCAGCGAACAGGAATGTGGGCTTTTTCATAATAGCGATAGCCGACATAGATACCCTCCATGTACAGAGCATCTCGCTGTTTATCATAAGTATCTGATGAAGCACAATCATTGTAGCAAACAGGCCAGCTTTCTGCAAGCTTTCCGCAGGGATTTGCCCTGCCGTACAGAAGATTTGCAGCAGCAGTACCGACACCCTGTCCGCCAAGTCCGAGGTACAGAATACCTTTTACTTTGTCAGCCCAGGGACATTCAACAGCACTGCCGCACATCAGTACGACCACTGTGTTTGGATTGGCAGACGCAACTGCTTCAATCATGCGTATATGTCCATCGGGCATTTCCATGTTGTCGCGGTCGAAACCTTCAGACTCGTATCTGTCGGGTAAACCTGCAAACACTACTGCAACCTGAGCCTTTTGGGCGGCAGTCGTGGCTTCCTGCAGCAAGCTGTCATCTGTGTCACCTTGCTCATCACAGCCTGCTGCATAGATGCAGTCGGGCATAGCCTCAAGAGGAGATACAATTCGGGTAGGATTTATATGGCTGGAGCCTGCCCCTTGATAACGGGGGTGCTTTGCCATGTGTCCGATAATTGCAACGGACTGTTCTTCATTTATCGGGAGAATACCATCGTTTTTAAGGAGTACCGCACCCTGCTGTGCTGCAAGAACAGCAAGCTCGTGGTGAGCATCGTAATCACACGAATACTCGTCTGAAAGGACTTTATCAGCATTTAAAACAAGCTTTAAAATCCTTTCAACGCTCTTATCAATATCACTTTCGGAAAGAGTTCCTTTTTTTACAGCCTTCAAACATTCCTTTTCCATATATGCGCTGCCGCCGGGCATATTCAAATCGCAGCCTGACTTGAAGCCCTCGATTCGGTCGTTCATGGCGCCCCAGTCGGTGACGACCATGCCGTCAAAGCCCCATTCGGAACGAAGAATATCAGTCAGGAGCATCTTGCTGTCGCTGCAGTGTGTGCCGTTGATTTTGTTATAGGCGCACATTACAGTGGCAGGCTTGCCCTCTTTGACGGCGGTTTCAAAGCCTGAGAGATATATTTCTCTCATAGTGCGCTCGTCCATAATGCTGTCAGACTGGAAACGCTTGTATTCCTGATTGTTGAAGGCAAAATGCTTGAGACTTGTGCCGATGCCGAGCTTCTGAACGCCCTTTATACAGGAAGCGGCAAGTTTGCCTGCAAGGTATGGGTCTTCGGAAAAATACTCGAAATTTCGTCCGCACAAGGGGTTTCTCTTAATGTTTGCACCGGGACCAAGTACAAGTCCTGAGCCTTGAGTGCGAGCCTCTTTGCCTATTGCCTGACCGATTTTCTCAAGAAGCTCCTTGTCCCATGATGAGGCAGTGGTTACCGCTGTCGGGAAACAGGTAGCAGGCTCTGATTCATTGATACCCAGCATATCGGTTCCCTTGCTTCTGCCTTGCTTGCGCAGACCGTGAGGGCCATCGCACATAAACATGGAGGGAATATCGTATTTTTTCATTTCCTTTGTTTCCCAGAAGGACTCTCCGGAACAAAGGGCGATTTTATCCTTGAGGGACATTTTTGCAATTATATCCTGTATATTCATCAGAATCACTCCTCAAAAGTATAAGTTCCTGAGGTGACAGTTTCTTTTCTGCCACAGGGGAGTGTAATAGCAGCTGTGCAGTTTTCGGGTACAGTTACTGTGTAGACGGTTTTGCCGCCTTCACGAACCCAACTGCTCGTAATATTGCCGTAGATGCTCTGATAAGATGCCTTGGCATATTCGAAGCTTCCGCCCGGTTTGGGTGCTATTTCAAAATGGTTTTCTTTACCAATGCAGATACCGCACATGGCTTTGAACAGCCATTCGCAGACTGCGCCCTTGGAGTAATGGTTAAGCGATGCAATACCATCGGGAGCATT
>JAZUPA010000026.1:0-8950 GCA_045604945.1 Acutalibacteraceae bacterium | reverse complement strand
CACAGCCCTTCTGATGGTCTGTATGATTGCCGCCGATTTCGGTTCTGCCGGGTGCACTGTAAATGCAGGCATCCTTTATATCAGGTGCATATGCCTCGAATTTGTCGAGCAAGGCATTTATTCTGTCCTTCTGGGGTTTTGTTTCATCTGACTTGCAGGAATATACATAGGTAAGCTGCTTGTCGGCACTCTCGCTCTCAAGCCATGCGCGTATCTCGTTTATACTCTTCATAGTCAACACCTCCTGTTTATCATTGGTCAATACTTATATTATTACACAAATTCGCCTTTTAACAAAGCCACAAGGTTTTGTCCTCGTGGCTTTGTATATTGGGTAGAAGATGAATTCTGTACAAGAAATATTAACCCTTGGAAGCACCGCCGGTGATTCCCTCTACGTAGAACTTCTGCATGATAATGAACAGCACGCAGATAGGGATGGATACCAGGACACCTGCTGCGCAGAATCTCGAGAAGTACTCGTTGATGGAGGTTTTGTCAAGCATCTTGTAAAGACCCATTGCAACTGTCCAGTTGTCAGAAATACGAGACTTTATAATGATGTTTGCAAAAACGAAGTCCATCCACGGAGACAGGAATGCATTGATAATGGTGTAAACAATGATAGGTTTTGAAAGAGGCAGGATAATGCTTGTAAATACTCTGAGCTCAGATGCACCCTCGAGACGTGCTGCCTCACAGATGGAGGGAGAAACTGTATCGAAGAAACCCTTTGCAATGAGGTATCCCAGACCGGAGCTTCCGGAATAAACAAGGATAAGACCGAAGTGGGAATCGGTAAGACCTACGGATTTGAGAACGAAGTATACTGCGATCATGGAAAGGAATCCGGGAAAAAGACCGAGCAGTACGCCAACATTCATGAGGAACTTTCTGCCCTTGAAGCGAAGAATACTCATAGAGTATGCGACAGAAAGTGCAAATACGGAACAAATAATGCAGTTGCATGCTGCAATGAAGAATGTATTCTTGAACCATGCGCCGAAGTTACAGATACTGTCGGTGTTGGTAAGAACATCAACGTAGTTATTGATAGTATAGCCATCAGGGAAGAACTTTGAAACGTTGACACCTTTGTATGTACTGAGAGAAGTTGCAACAAGCCATACAATGGGAATAAGCCAAAATGCAGCAAGAGCAAGCAGTACAATGTGTCTGAGGGTCAGTTTGACCGCTTTTCCGACTCTATTTCGCTTAATCATATCTTAAACTGATCCTCCTTATCTCCCTTAATGGTATAGTTGAATGCGATGAGAGTAAAGATCGTACAAATCACGAAGATTACAATACCGATTACGGATGCCATCTTGTAGTTGTAATAGTCGTTTGTCAATCTGTACAGCCATGTAACCAGCAGATCGATTTCCTGACCGTGTGCCTGTGCCATATTCGGGTCGATTGTAACGTAAACATCGTTTGTGAGCAGGTAAATAACGTTGAAGTTATTGATGTTGCTGATGAAGGATGTTACGAGATAAGGACCTGTAACAGAAAGCATATACGGCATGGTGATCTTCCAGAATCTCTGCCAGCCGTTTGCGCCGTCGATCTTTGCAGACTCATAGAGGTCTGCGGGAATGTTCATCAGAACGCCGGTAGCAATAAGCATAAGGTAAGGAACACCGATCCAGATATTGATAAGGATGATCATTGCCTTTGCCCAGTTGGGGTCATTGAGGAAGGGTATGTAGTTTATGTTAGTTCCAACAAGGCCTATATTCTGAAGAAACTCGGTAATGCCGAGGTTGGCGCAGATGCTGTTGACAATACCATTCTTTGCAAAGAAGTTACGTACCAGAAGCAGAGATACAAACTGAGGTACCGCAATAGTGATAACAAAGAGTGTTCTCCAGAGCTTCGGGAACTTTGTATCCTTGCTGTTGATAAACATTGAAAGAAGGATACCGCCGATATAAGTGGTAAAGGTTGCAAATACAGCCCAGATGATTGTCCAGCTGAGAATTCTTACGAATGCATAACCGAAAGATCCGGACGATGTCATGGTCACAAGGTTCTTGAAGTTGTCAAATCCAACCCAGGTAAAGAGCTCTGTGGGAGGCATATGACCTTCATCGTAGTTTGTGAACGCAATGAGGATCATGAATATGATCGGTAATATGGTAAACAGAATGATGCCGAGGCAGGGCATAAAGAGAAGTGTAATATGGAACTTCTGATTAAACATTGCAATTACATCTTCCTTGAAGGTATTGATGTGTCTGCCCTGCTCCTTGTCAAGCTGAAGCTTGCGTGATTCAGAGACAATATTGCACAGTATTATAAGTGCAACAAAGATAATTACAAATGTAAGAACACTAAATAAAAGAATAAGGAACGAGTTATCGCCTGCAACAACTTCATTTTTCATTGTAGCAGGATTGTACACCGATTCTCTCTTCTGAGTACCCAGTGTACCGAATTTCTGAAGGTAAGGAACTCCAACCAGCCATGTGAATACAATTATTGCTGCTTCAAATATAGTAGCAAGAATTCCTTTTATGAACTGTCCGTGGCCCATATAGCCAATTCCCCAAAGAATCGGGGAAAGCTTTGTCCAGCCATCGCCGAGCACCCAGTCCTTAAGCGCTCTGGTCAGGAAAAAGCCATTTTTTTCATACTTATCTTTCATATCTGCTGTTCTCCTCACTTAAAGGATACCGTGCCAGTACGGGAATTGTTATTGCGAAAGAAATTGCGGGCGAGTCTTCACTTGCGGTCAGACCCGCCCGCAAAACTTAATTACCAGTCAGTCTTGTGTTACAGATTATGCAACAGGAGCGGTGATACCAGCAACGGTGGTATCGAGGAGTTCCTGATAGTCAAGACCATCGGGGTTGCCCTGGGAAAGGATAGCGCCGAGAGTCTCAGCGGGAGTCCAGAAGTTGTTGCCAACAGAAGTGGACTGTGCGACAGCGTAGATGCTCTGCTCTGCGAGTGCAGCACTTACGGGGTCAGCGAGAACAGCGTCAGATGCAGCTGCTTCCTTGTTTGCGGGGATTGCGCCTGCTTCTGCGAAGAAGTAGGTCTGGCTCTCTGCGGAGGTGAGGTACTTAGCGAGCTCCATAGCCCAACCAACGTTCTCAGAGTATGCGTTAACGCCTACGAACTTGTAGCCGTCGAAGGAACCCATCTGAGTGGGAACGCCTGCGAGGGTGTACTCGGGGAGCTTAGCGGTTGCATAGCCATCGCCGAATGCAGCCTGGATGGAAGCGGAGTTCCAGGAACCGTTGATACCAGCGATAACGGTGCCATCGGTAGCAGCGGTAACGAACTCACCGTCGTTGAGGTCGATGAAGCCTTCGTGACCAGCCATAGCAGCCATTGCTTCAACAACAGCTACGCCGCCCTCTGCGTTCCAGTCACAGGTGGTGTTGCCGGAAGTGTCAGCGGAAGTGGTGAAGCCAGCGCCTGCAAAGAATGCATAGTTGTACCAGCCGTTGTCGAGGTCCATGGTGAACTTCTTGCCGTTCTGTGCTGCAACCTCAAGGATCTTATCGAGGGACTTTACATCCTCAGCGGTGAGATACTGGGTGTTGTAGTACATGAAGTAGCCGTTGCCGCCCATTGCAGGATATGCATAGAGGGTGCCTTCTACTCTTGCAGCTGCGAGAGCGCCTTCGCCGGAGCCTGCTTCAACAAGCTCTACATCGTGAACGGGCTGGAGAGCGCCAGCGTTTACGAGAGCGGTGGTCTGGTCGTCTGCGAAGTAGAATACGTCAGCAGCAGCCTCGATGTCAGCAAGGATGGTATCCTTAGCGGTGGACTCGGACTCAGCGCCGATTTCGATGGTGATGTTTGCCTTGTCAGCGTTTGCTGCGATGAAGTCGTCAGCAAGCTTGCGGAGTACGGTCTGATACTCGGGAAGCTCGGAGCCCCAGAGTACGAGGTTTACAGCAGGGATCTCATCGCCTGCGGGTGCATCGGTGTTGGATGCATCGGGGGTTGCGGGGGTGTTGGTGGGCTCAGATGTGCAGCCTGCGAAGCAAGCAACGAGCATAAGAGCTGCCAGAACGATTGCCAGGATCTTTTTCATGAAGTTTTCCTCCTTGTTTATGCTAAAGCGGTTTACGCTTTGCTACATTGTTGAACGGCGAAGCATTATCTCGTAGTTTACAAGATTCTGCTGCCTTACCGGCTGACCGTCAAGCATCTGCAAAAGAACCTTCATTGCCTTTGCGCCCATTTCCTTGGGACTGATGCTGATTGCGGTCACAGGCGGATTGTGTTCCGCCAGCTGATTACTATTATAGAAAGATGCTATCTTTACATCCTCGGGGATCTTGTACTTTCTGTTGTGCAGCCAGTTGAGAACCCTTCCGCAGATTACATCGTCTGCCGTTATGATACAGTCAACGCCCAGATCCATTATCTGACCCATCGCCTGCTCAATGACTGTCTTGTTGTTCATATTAAGGAATACACGGGATTTATCCACCGGTCTGTCCGCATCGATAAAAGCCTGTATATAACCTTCATATCTTGCCTTGTTGATTCTGTGGCTCTGGTCGCCGCACAGGAAAGCTATTCTTTCGCTGCCGCTGAACAGGATCTTTGTCAGCTCATTGCAGGAGCCGAACACGTTGTTGTCAACCTGAATTACTCCCGGCTCCTTGCTGGTGCCTATCAGCACGAAGGGCATCTTGTTTGCCTGAAGGAACTGAGGCTGAGATTCCTCTGTCAGAGCTCTTGTCAGGATTATGCCGTCAACCTTATGATTTGAAACCAGCTCGCTGAGGTATCCTGCCGAATTGCTTACCTCTGTTACAACTATTACATTATATCCGTTGAATGACGCTGTCTCGCATATACCGACCAGACAACCAAGAAAGAACGGTGTGTCCACTATATTGGGATCGCTTGGAAGCACTATTCCGATATTTCCGGTTTTAGCCTTGAGAAGACGAGCAGTCGATGCGCTTGGTCTGTAGCCGTGCTGGCTTACATAATCGAGTACGCGTTGTCTTGTACTGGGGCTTACGCGCCCCTTGCCCGAAATCGCACGGGAAACGGTTGTCTTTGAGATGTCGAGCTGCTGAGCAATGTCATTTATTGTCAGGTTGTTTCCATCAAGTCCGGACAACTCAACACCCTCCCCCATATAATACCTGTTTTCAGATGTCTCATCGGAGATTTGCGCTGCATTTGCGCACCGCTTTCTCCTTACACCTACATTTTACCATGGTTTTCAAAAGTCACAATGTCGCTTGTAGCCAAAGGTTTTGTTAATAATTTGTACATTTTCTCCAAACGAATGGATAAATCGCCCCTTGCGCAACAGTTTTTTTGCGCATTGCGCAACCGATTGCGCTTTTCCTTCCGGTTTTTTAATACCTGTTTTCGTTTTTGCGCACCCTCTTTTTCCTTTATATATATAACCTGCCCATTTAACGTGTTAAATTAACACATCGATTCGTAACTTTGTTGCATTTTTCTGTCAGTGCAGGGGTCAGATTGCGCGTTTGACACTGCGTTTTTGCGCAATCGATTGCGCTAAGTGCAATTCTTTGTTGCGCATTTCATGAATATTCATATTTTTTTGGTGCAAAGATATATGTGAAAACACTTGCAATAGTGCAACTTGTACATTGACCCTGCAACCTAACAGATATAAAATGCAGTTGCAAGGTTGATTGCGCAGGTTTTATGCGCAATTATCTCCCACAAGACGAAAGGAGTTGCCCACATGGACAAATTTATCCTGAATGTCATACACCGTCCCGAGATGGTTCCCGAATACTCCGCGACTGTTACCGGTCACGGCAGCGAAGAGGACATCACCAAGGAATCCCTGCTCACCGAAAGCCTTGATATTTTCAAGACTCAGCAGGAGATCGCCCATAAGAACGGTATAAAGACAACAATTCAGATGACCTACGCAAGCCTTTTCAACGAAGAGGCTGTACAGCTCGCTCTTGAGCATCACGAGAAGTACGGTGACGAAATCGCTCTTACGCTTCTTGGACTCCCCTGTGAGCAGTTCCGTGAAAAGTACAAGACCAAGGACTTCTGCATCTGGATGTTCTCCATGGAAGACAAGAAGGCTATCGTTGATGATGTCTTCGGTAAGTTCCATGAGATATTCGGTTTCTACCCCGAATCCACAGGCTCCTATTATATGGATGCAGACCTCACAAACTACATCAAGGAGAAGTACCCCACTGTAAAGTGTGCAGTTGCTACCTGCTGGGAGGAAGGTCCCAAGGCTTACCACACCTGCAACAACTCCTGGTACACCCTCTTTGACGGCGGTCCCTGGGCTCCCTGGATTCCCTCCAAGCAGAACACCCACGCTCCCGCTGCAAATGAAGAAGAGGACAGCGGCATTGTTGCTATCCCCCATCTCTCCCGCGACCTTATCGCCTGCTTTGACGGTAACGGCTCCAACTTCGGTACTCATCCCCAGAACGTTCTGCGCGGCATGATCTACCGTGACGGTGAATACCCCTACCTCTTCAACCTTATCGATCAGTACCGCCACCTCGGCAAGTTCAACGACGGCATCGCCTACAACATGATGTTCGTAGGTCCGGGCTGGATGAACAAGATGGGCCGCTGGGAAGCTCCTTACGAGCTGCTTCTCAAGAGCTACGAGGACGGCATGGCATACTACGCAAAGCTCAAGAACGAGGGCAAGCTTACCGACATGACCATGGCTGAGTGGGCTGACTTCTACAGAGCAAACAAGACCTACACCACCCCCGAATGCGCACTCTGGAACGACATTCTCTACGGCTCCGAAAAGCAGCTGTTCTGGTATGTTGACCCCTTCATGCGCACATGTCTTGACATGAATCAGGGCGGCGCTATGGTAGACCTTCGCCCCTATGCTGCCAAGATCTACTGGCCCTGCGGTATCGGAACACCTCATGTTCAGGATGCTTCCTATCCCTTCCTCATTCAGTCCATGTACAGAGCAGGCTACTTCACCCATTATGCAGGCGAAGGCACCGTCAAGAGTGCCAAGCTCTCTTATAAGGGCGAAGAGGTTGATCTCTGCCTCTGCCGCTCCAAGGGTCACTTCTCTCAGGAGAAGGACGGCGATGTAACAGTTCGTGTTGTTACTGTTGATCCTGTTGAGATCGAGTTCTCTGATCTCAAGATCAAGCTTCAGTCAATCTTCCGCTTCAAGGAAGGCTCTTCCGCTATCGAAATCGAGCGCAGAATTCTGGAAACCACCAATCCGGAAGCTTCTGTTGAGCTCAATGAATATATCACCGCTACCTACGGCACCACTGAGTATCCTGAGGATATGACCTGCGTAACCCTCACCCTTTCCTCCAAGAGTGAAGATGACAAGGTCATCAACTATGAGTACAAGTGCCGCGAAGAGGTCAGCGCAAACATGACACGCGCAATGGCTACCGTTGGTGCTATCGACACCAGACTCAGCGTCGGTACCGACATCGAGTGCGACGGTTATATCCGCGAGGGTTATGCATTCTCACCGATGTTCTCCCTCGGCATGAAAAAGATTCTTACCGGAAAGGAGTCGTTCACATCATGGCTCAGAGTGGAAAAGGCAAACTGAATTATCGCTGCCCCTCCTGCTTCATGCGTGACCTTGACTTAGATATGTTCTTTGACAAGGACAGGAATGAATATTACTGCCTGCGCTGCTGCTACCACGGCAGTGAAGAGGACGTAAAGGCAAAGAATGAAATGGCTCGTTTCCGTTATCGCCGTATGATGGATCGAATCACCGAATTTGATGACTGACCAGCCGCTTTCGGCACCAATAAATTATGACTGACTGAAAAAGCAGGCTGAGCTTCCTCCCAGCCTGCTTTTTTTACTGAAAGGAGAATATCAGATGGCTGAATTTATCAAGGGAATGGACATATCTACCCTGCCCGAGGTCGAAAAACAGGGCGGAAAGTTCTATGTTGACGGTAAAGAGAAAGAGCTTTACAGCATCATGAAGGGCTACGGCGTCAACTCTATCAGGCTTCGTATATGGAATGACCCCTATGACAGCGAAGGTCACCCCTACGGCGGCGGCACAAGCGACTATGATACCATGCTTTCTCTTGCAAAGCGCACTGTTGCAGCAGGCATGAGCATCTGTCTTGATTTCCATTATTCCGATTTCTGGGCTGACCCCGGAAAGCAGCTGCTTCCCAAGGCATGGAAGGATTACGATGTTCCGCAGCTGGAAAATGCTGTTTACGAATATACCAAGGAAATACTCACAAAGCTTCGCGCCGAGGGTATTATCCCTGAATCCGTTCAGGTGGGCAATGAGATAGCTCACGGTATGCTGTGGCCCTACGGCATGCATGGTACCAATACCGAGAATCTTATCCGATTTATCAAAGCAGGCTGCAAGGCTGTCCGCGAGGTTTCTCCCGAATCAAAGATCATTCTTCACTTCGACAACGGCGGCGACAACGAGCACTGCCATGCATGGTATGAGGACATGAGACAAGGCGGCGTCGATTATGATATAATCGGCCTCTCCTACTACCCTGTTTTCCACGGTAATTTTGCCGCTTTTGAGTACAATGTAAATGATCTTATCAGAACCTTTGACAAGGATATTATCATTGCAGAGACCTCTTACGGCTTTAATGTCAAAAAGCCCGCAGGCTATCACTATGTTGAAGAGGATTATGAAGTTGCCGCTTCCACATCTGACGATGCAATAGTTCCTGAAAGCGCATTCGTTCCCAACAGCGCTCCTATGGAGAATGTTCCTCAGAAGGGCAAGGAGGGCGAAGAAAAGAACTTTATGTTTGCCGAGCAGAGCGTCGAAGTTACAGGTATTCCTGTTACCATTGAGGGACAGAAGGAATATTATGAGAGATTCTTTGATATTCTCAAGAATAAGATTGAGGGGCAGAGAATTATCGGCTTCTATTACTGGGAACCCGCATGGCTTCCCACTCCCGAATCCACCTGGGCAACCAAGGCAAGTCGGATCGTAGCCATG
>JAZUPA010000025.1:0-25169 GCA_045604945.1 Acutalibacteraceae bacterium | reverse complement strand
GCTACGATCCGACTTCAGGTTGCTACATCGGTAGAATGCCCCACTACCAATGCTGGTGACGCTGTCGGGAATGGTAATGCCGGTCAGACTGCTGCAGTAGGAGAATGCATCATTGCCAATGTTCGTAACGCTGTCGGGAATGGTGATGCCGGTCAGGCTGCGGCAGTTTCTGAATGCCGAATCACCAATGCTGGTGACGCTGTCGGGTATAGTGATGCCGGTCAGACTGCTGCAGCCGAAGAATGCCGAATCACCAATACTCGTCACGCTATCGGGAATGGTGATGCCGGTCAGACTGCTGCAGTTCCAGAATACCTTTTCACCAATACTTGTCACGCTGTCGGGAATGGTGATGTCTGTTATGCTGCAGCCGGAGAATGCTGAATCCCCAATTTCACGCACAGGGAAACCACTATAGGCTGTCTTTATGACCACTGACGCAACATCGCCTCTGTATTGAGTGAGTACTATCCCCTTTCCATCTTCAGTAAAATCATATAGGAAATCCTTGATTTCAAAGCTTCTTCGCTCTACCTTGCCATCTTTTTCTGAAGCATAGCACTTTCTTTTTTCCAGTTCCATTTCGAGCTTCGAGAGGAAATCATTATTTGTCATTTCTCTCAAATTGAGTCCTTGAATTAACGAAAACTCTTTTGAAATACTCGATGGCAATACAACCTTTTCTTCATTTCCGTCTTTATCATATGTCGGTATGTATAACGCAATTAGAGACTTCCCTGCTCTCTTTGCGGCACCATAGTCCTGCTCAAGTTGTCCAGATTCTACATATTTCTTTGTAACAAACGGAACATATGCCATGCACTCCGAGCTCTCTATCATTTCAGCTCGTTCCTGACGATTGCTGTTTTCACATGAGCGTACGTTGTACCCCGCAAAATACAGTTCCTTAATGTATGGGTTGCAGTAGACTAAATCATCTGGATGAAAAGCGATACAAGCATAAGGTGCCTCCTCAGAAAAAACGGCATTCTTTTTTCCTCCCGCAGGGTCAATATCGTGACCGTCAAACCAAAATTCGGGAACCTCTCGCTCAATAGGGACGGCTGTACGCTTACCGAAACTTTGCAGATTTATCGATTTCAGATACTCTATAACTTGCGATATATCGTTAAATCGCTGTCGTGTAAGTAAACGCTCTACCTCATCGGGAACTAATAAATCATCCTCAATATATAGAGTCAGAATAGGAACATTGTTAAGATTGTCATTGGCGGTCTTTAATTCCACATCCGTAATATACGGACGCGACAATGAAAGGCTACTTGCAAACAATATGAAAACTGCGCTCTGCCTTATATGATTCTCGATGACCTCGTCATATTTTTCGCCTATAGTTATTCCCTCATCATACCAGACATTATATCCTTCCTCATATAGTTGCTTTATCAGTGGAAAGACGATTTCCTTATCATCATGACCGTAACTTGCGAAAATATACGGCTTATCATCGACAGATTCAAACGGCAATTTGATTCGTCTTGTTCTTAAAGCTGTTTCCGACATATTTATTCCTCCATCGACAGTTTTTATGTTATTATACAACAATATGTTCCGATTTGCAACTTGCGGCAGGTGTATTCAATTCACATTATGATACGCAGGTTCGTTTCCGCACAAAAAGTTCATTGTATTCCTCTTTTCGCAGTGAACATACAAATGCGATAAATCCGAGCCTTATGCCGGTAGGCAAAGGGTTTGGATTTGTTGTTTATATTAACTGAATCGAGGGGGCAAGGTTTTACCTTGCCCCCTCTTAACTATTCCACAAACTTAATCAGCAAAACAAAGCATAGTATTCCTTGTTAGTTTCAAGTATCATGTCTATTACGTTTCTCAATACTGCATTCCACGTGGTGAGATTCGAAATGTCATACTCAAGCTCGGAAGCAAGTTCGCCTAACATATACATCATTATAGCATCATTGTCGCTCATTAATTATCACCTCCGCCCAGGTCAGAGACCTGCATAATATACCATAGTGTTCGAATAAGAAATCTTTGCTCTGCCATCAGGTCGTTTTTCTCATTCCGAAGTCTTCTGACGTATTTCTCCATCTTTTCGACTGTCCCAAACTCTTCTTCGCGTTCTTTATCGTTGGTTTTATAGCCATTCATTAAAGATTCCCCCCTTCGCATTCTTCGGAAAATGTCTTCCATATTTCCTCTGAGAAACAATGCAGACAACCCAAACTTACACCAAAGTTTTTTAATGAGTCCATATACATTTTATTATCAGTAGAAAAAACAGTCTTATTTCCGCAGCTCATACAATAAAACGAACCGTTGCCGTTTTCTTCAACGACAATATCTTTTCCTAAGGTTACAGTGTATTTTCTATTAGGGTCACGTGCCAGAAATTCCTCCACTGTACTACATCCATCTAACAGAGATTTCGTGAGCAGTGTAAACAGTATTCCTGTGCCGTGAACAAACTCATCGTCGGGATTACGTTTTAAATAAGTAACAAACGACTGACGAACAAGCATAATATACTTCATTAAACGTGCCCTCTGAATCTCGTCCAGTTTAGGTAATTCCGGGAAATTACAGTTATTATCTTTGTTAAGTGACATAATAAAAACTCCTTTTTAATAATTATCATCGAGTTTCGCAAATGGCCATTTTGCCAAACTCGAAATCTATGTAAACGGATTTAATCATCAGACCAAATCCGGAAAGCGTGCAGCGAAGGATTTACCATCAACATGCAATTTCCACCGGCAGTGAAACCGAAGCATTATGGCATGCTGCTATTGAAGCGTTTCTATCCAGTCGTCTCAATATTTCTTCTATATCTACGAAAATCAACCGAGGGAATAATGAATAGTCATTGAAAATGTGCTTAGCTTCAGAAATTAACTGATGACAAAAATCCGATTCGACGACAGCCGGATATTCACCGCTTATGTATAATTCATTATCTGTTACAGGACACATATTCTGAATGAGAAATGCTCTTTCTTTTCCGAATACATCTCCAAACATAATGGTATTGTATCGGCTCCAGAAACGAGATTTGCTTTGTTTGGTATCAAGTACGTTGTGATACTTCTCTGTTTTGTGGGATATCGGAATCATCCAATATGTCCCTTTAGGTTTTTCAAACGCACAAAAATACGGACGGTATGAAACTCTGCCATCTATTTCTTTGTTGTACAACAGATGACTTTGTGTATCTTTCATCTCAGAAAAATAATTGTTGCTTATAAAATAGAAATGACCAATGCGGATAAGAACCACTCCAATCTTGTTGATTTTCGAAGACGGTTCAGCATCTTCATTCCTATATACAGATTTTTTTGCCCTTTTTCAACTCAAGTAAAAATATGGGTTAATAAAGTAAAAAACCTCTGATTTTCAGAGGTTTTAGAGCTTCTTTAAACCAATTCAAAGCTTTGTCTCTCGATTTTTTACAGGTTGAATATAGTAAAAATTTTGTTTATAATACTAATAATCAGTCACTGGATTAAAATAAAGCGGAGGAACGAAAAATGGATGCTAATAAATTATGGATGTTAAGGGATTTTATAGGGACCAATAAAGTTCTTTTTCGTATTCCTGTATATCAACGTAATTACGATTGGTCAGAATCAAATTGCAATAGACTTTTAGATGATATTCAAATCATAATGGAAACCAGCGATAAGCATTTTCTTGGAACCATTGTATTTATGGCTGCAAAAAGCGGCGGATTTTCCATGCAGGAATATATCATCATAGACGGTCAACAGCGCTTGACTACACTTATGCTGATTTTAAAAGCTCTCTCTGTTGTATCGGAAAACACAGGGGATGATTGCTATCACGAAATCGAAGAACAGTATCTACATAACAAATACTGTGATGAAGAATTCAAAATAAAGCTCAAACCAATTAAATCTGATAACAATCAGTTTTTACTTTTGCTTACTGGCAGAGTAGATGAAATGGATGAAGAAACTCATATCTACCGAAATTTCATGCTTTGCAAAGAACGCTTTGAACGATGGATAGGAAAGGGTATACAACCAGCGCAAATATTGGACGCATTAACAAAACTTGAAATCGTTGAAATTGTCCTTACTAAGGGCGAAGACGACCCCCAAGTAATCTTCGAAAGCATAAATTCTACAGGACTTGAGCTTTCCAATGCAGACCTCATTCGTAACTTTTTGCTGATGAATGCAGATGAGCAGGAACGACTGTATGAAGAATACTGGCTGTACATAGAGAAAACACTCCGTGACAGAATGGATTACTCCAACCTCGATGCATTCTTTATGCAGTATATTATTTACAAAACAAGCAAACCAGTTAACAGCAGGCAATTATATAATAGTTTTGTTAAGCTCTTCAAGGAGAGTCGTTACTCGCAAGAGGATATACTCAAGGAACTTCGATATTTTGCTGAAATCTTTGGAGCTTTTGTTTATGGCAATAACTGCTATTCAAATAGAATCAATCTGCTTTTAAGTCGACTTCGTGTTCTGAACCAGACAACGTGTTATCCTTTTTTATTCCATGTGTTTGATGATTATCATCACGATGTTATTTCAGAAAAAACTGTTGAGGACGTTCTTCAGCTCATTTTGTCATACTTGCTCCGTAGACTTGTGTGTGGCATTCCATCAAATACACTTCGTGGCTTCTTCATTTATTTTTACAACCGTATTTTCAAGGTTGTCGCTAACAAAAAGCGATATTACGAAGCAATTAACAAGTTCTTATTTACGATTTCATCAAAAGACTCTATTCCCTCTGCATCTGAATTTGAAAGGTCATTACAAACAGCTAATATCTATGGCAACAATGCATTGTGCAGATTTCTGTTATTAGACATCGAAAACGGTGATAATAAAGAAATTCTTCAAGCAGATAGTCTCACAATAGAACATATTATGCCGCAAACATTAAGCGCTGATTGGAAACATATTTCGCCGCAAGAGCATGAATTGTTTTTGCATACCCTTGGAAACCTTTCAGTTACAGGTTACAACTCCGAACTGTCAAATAAGAGTTTCCGAGAAAAAACTGAAATAATCAGAGAGAATTCAAAGGCTGTCATCCTGAATAGTGATATTTTAGATAAAACAGAATGGACTATTGTAAATATTCAGGAGCGTGCCCGACGTTTGTCTGAAATAGTAGTAAAAAGGTATAGAATCGAACGAGTCGAAGACGACTCTATCGAGTTTGAATATATAGAAACATTCACGCTCGATGGCTATAATGATGTAACGGGAAAGAAATTGGTTTCATTTAAGCTGTTTGGTGAAACGTACCATCAAAACAAATATGCACTTATGCTGTTGGATGTAATTAAACTGCTTGATAAGAGATATCCCGGAAAGCTTCTTGAACTCGCAGAGAGTGGATATTCTTTCAACACAACAAAAAGGAAGCACATTCACTTGAACACCGATGGAGATGCTATGCGCTGGCCTTGGAAAGTTTCTGAAGGAATATATATTGAGGCGAATTTATCAGCGAAAGGCTGCGTTCGGTTTATCGAAAATCTGCTGACTGAATTTGGCGTGCTGAAAGAGGAATTTTCATTTAATGTCATTGCAGAAGAACCTGATGAGGATAATGAAGAGGAATAAAGCATTGTATCTAATTTTCTTTGGCGACCAGCGCCGAATTGCTTTGCAACTCATCACTGGTTAGGTGGACAAATTTCATACGAATTGTAAGCAACTGATTGCCGCAAAGCGGCAGTCAGTTGCTTTTTTGTGGACTTATCGTCCACCTAACCCGTTCGAGTTGGACGGTCAGCGCAGCTGTATCGTATGATTTGTGTCACTGTCAATAAAGCTCCTTTCGGAACTTCGTTCCTCAATCCGCTTTATTGCCGCTGCTATCGCATGTAGTGATTCACTACAACGTCGCAGCGGTTGTGTCCCAAATCATGGCTGACCGCCTCTAAAATTCCCTTGTCATATATTTCCCCATACCGTTCATTTCTGCAACAATATAGTTTTCCGCTTGCACGTCCATCAGATTCATATTGGTCGTAGCTCGCTCGAGCATATTCAGCTCTGCAGGCATGGATGTCTATGTGGTGGTCGAGAGTCCCCTTCGGGAAAAGAAGGGCATCTTCGCCTCGCTCTCTTGCTTCCTCAAAACACGAAAGCACATGCGACTCGTACTTTGGGAGAACACGAGCCCAGCGTTCCTTGCCGCCTTTTTCATCAAGAAACACCTCATAACCTCCTCCGTCACGCTCGCGTATATCACAGACGCGAATTTTCTCAAGGCCGCCGTAACGAGCGCCTGTCCCGCGAGAAAATTCCCTCGCCCGCTCATATTTAGGCGCTTTAAATCTCTTGTCGGATTTAACATCACGCCGTGAGCGTGTGATGTTCTCTCTTTTACGCTTTTCAAGCTCCACACCGAAGTCTCTGACCTCACATTCGTATGCCCTTGCAAGCGCATGAGCGTATTTATATATCGTGGCAGCAGACCGTCCTGCTTTCTGAAGGTCCTTCAGATACTTGTGAACGTATTGCTTTGCCGATTTTGCGTTTTTAGCATTTGTATGTTCCGCTGCCCATCTTGCAAATGTAGATATATCGCTGCAATAAGTTGAGTATGACTTGTGTGAAAACAAGCCTTTCGGATGCAAATATCCGTCTTTTGTTCCACCGTTTTTTCTGTATTCGGCTTTTGCCGCATCTTTGAAGTCTTTTTTCTTTGTGCCAAACATTATCCCCTTGCGCAAACCCTGTACAAGTTCATCTCTTATTTTTGTCATCTTGCTCATGCTTTGATTCCCCATTCTGTTCTTTATACTCTTTCCATAGCTTCTGACCTTCTTCGCTGTCATAAAACTCCAATATCAATGGAAAATAGAAACGTGCCAAACGCTCCGCCTGCTGCTCCGTAATATCAAACGCTCGCATATCGACTCAACTCCTCTCGTTCAGAAATCCGTGTTCAAATCCGCAGACAGAATTACCGCACAAACCCCATGCGGGATTCTCTCGTTGGAAGGTATGACATGAGCCGCAGCTCTGCGTGTCTTACACGCTTGTTACACATCCTGCCGCTGTCAATGACGGCAAAGATGAGGCGGAACGGATAAATAATGGGGTTGTCATTTTAACCGTTGGTCGAATGCGATGATATTACGGAGCAGCTCACCGCTTAAGCTGAAAATGTCCTTGTATGCAAAAACGGCCAATGCAACACACTGACCGTTCTGTACGAGGCTCCGAAAGAGCACAAGGCTATTCTATTTCATTCCTGCAAGCACCTTTGCCGTAAGGCCAAAAAAAGCCCGCATTATACGTGTGACAAATAAAAAAGCCGCATTGCTTAAACACAATGCGACAACTATAAAATATATAATTGAAGGATATTAAATCATACGACAAGCCGTGTCGACTTGAAGAAACTACTACGCTACACTTAGAGTATAGCACATTTAATTTGCCATGTCAAGAAAAATATTTATATTAAGGGTTGAAATATTCAAAAAACGCATTATAATATAAATATATCGACTTAAGCAAAAGGGGGTGTTATGCATGAAAGTAATGGCGGAACGACTTCTGGCTCTGCGAAACGAAAAGCGTCTTTCTCAGGTAAAACTGGCAGAGATAATGGGGTTATCACAAACCAGTATCAACCGCTATGAGAATGACTTGGGCTCTCCCAGCGTGGAAACGCTGCTCAAGTACGCAGAGTACTTTAATGTATCGCTGGATTATATATTCGGCAGAACGGATAATCCCGGCGGAGAGATTTACAGGAGCACCTCCGAGGAGATTGAAAAGCATATGTCAAAGGAAGAGTGGCCGAAGTTTGTGGAAGCGTGTTTTGACCCCTCATCTCCTGTGTCTGAACGATTTAAGGAAGCAATGCTCAGTTTGCTTCAGCCGAATGGGAACGAATGATGATAAAAGGATGGGTGAATTATTATGAAAGGTGTAATTTATGCAAGATATTCAAGCGATAACCAACGAGAAGAATCGATAGAAGGACAAATCAGAGAGTGCACGACATTTGCCGAGAAAAACGGGATTACTGTACTAACATCGTATATAGACAGGGCATATTCTGCAAGAACAGATAACCGACCGGATTTTCAAAGAATGATAAGAGACAGCGAAAAGGGACTATTTGATATAATTATAGTCTGGAAGCTGGACCGCTTTGCTCGTGACCGCTACGATTCTGCACATTATAAACGACAGCTGAAGAAAAACGGTGTGAAAGTCATATCTGCAACGGAGATAATATCAGACAGTTCCGAGGGCGTACTGATGGAATCGGTACTTGAGGGTATGGCAGAATACTATTCTCGTGAGCTATCCGAAAAGGTAACCAGAGGCATGACCGAAAACGCACTCAAGCACAGATATAACGGTGGAGCTTTGCCGTTTGGCTATACGATAAACAAGGAACAGCAGTTTGAGCCAAACCCAATCGAAGCTCCTATTGTTTTGGAGATTTTTACTCAGTATGCCAATGGTGACAATATGCAAGCCATCTTGAACAAGCTGAACGGGAAAGGAATCCATCGTTCCAACGGCAGAAAATTTTCATTGGATGCCATTTCAAGAATGCTTAATAACAGACGTTACATCGGTGAATACAAATTCAAAGACATGGTATTTCCCGATGGTATTCCTGCCATTGTTCCAATTGAGCTGTTTGAGAAGGTACAAGAACGACTTGCAAAGACCAGAAAAGCACCTGCAAGACATAAAGCAGAGGACGATTACTTGCTTTCAACAAAACTATTCTGTGGCTCATGAGGAGCGATGATGTTCGGCGAAAGTGGTACAAGTCGCACAGGTACGGTTCATCATTATTATAAGTGTGCTGCGGCTAAAAAGAAAAAGACCTGCAGCAAAAAGGCGGTCAAAAAGCTGTGGATAGAAGATATTGTCATTGAACAGTGTATGGGCTACATCAATAATGATGCTGCAATAGAGAAGATAGCCGACAAGGTAATGGTTTATCAGAGAAAGGAAAACACCACTTTACCATCGCTGAAAAAACAGCTCGACAGCGTAAACCGTAGCATATCCAATATACTCAATGCCATCGAACAGGGGATTTTCACGCCTTCTACAAAGGAACGGCTTGAAGAACTGGAGCGCACAAAAGAAGACCTTTCCGTAAAGATTATGCAGGAGGAGATTGAACGCACATTCCTTACCCGTGAACAGGTCATAACTTGGTTGCAACGATTTAGAAGCATAGATACCAATATTAAAGACCACCGCCAGCTACTGATTGATATGTTTGTCAATGCTGTATATCTATATGACGATAAACTTGTCATTACATTTAACTATAAGGACGAAGCCGGCACCGTCTCAAAACAGGAAGTTGAGGCGGTATTTGGTTCGGATATATCCGCGCTTGGTGCACCATTTCGAGTGTTCATAACGTACTTAAGTTATGGACACTCGATTTCTTTTATATTTCTTTTTCGTGCAGTGGGCTTTGTGCTCACTATTTTTCATATATAAAAACAGCCGCCTGTTCAGCAGCTGTTCGCTCTTATTCCTCCCCTGCTTTTTTAAGATACCTGATTTGAATTATACCCCCGCCGACATCAAAGCCGCAGTCTTCAAAAGAAGCTGCGGCTTTGATGCATTTCTAATTATTGTCTGTTAATTTTCAAACACAGAGAAATCAAAGGTGTTTGCCAGTGCCTCGAGATCAGAGAATGTTATTCCCATATCAGTGCCGCCCAAAACATTGATGCAGATAAAGCAGGAATCTAATTCTGCGATAAGTACCGACTTGTACTCGGAGATAGCTGCTGCAATCTCGACGCCTGAATCGGTCAAGATCATCTGCTCCTGATAGTCCTCGATATTGCCGATATTGAGGAAAACAGAATCGAACACTCCCTTTACGGTATGGCTGAACTGATAATCTACCGAGAAACGACCTACAGGTGCGTCAAATATTCCGTCATATCTGAACGTACCGTCATCGTACATGTATCCACCCAATATGGTATTGTGTGCTTTGTCGGAAAACTCCTCATAGTCGTTGACAATAAACTCTCCGACAGCCGTATTCCAGTCTTCGAAATGCACCTCTTCAAAGCCACTGTGAAGCGATAATTCGTATTTTGCGGCGATCTCATCGATCTTGTCTGCCATCTCCTGTGAGTATGCCCCGTATTCTTCGTACACTGCATCAACGGGAATTGCGCCGTTGCCCAATCCATCAAGTATTACGCCGTCAGGGTCATAGCTTTCACAGAATGCCTTCCATTCTGCAGCAGCCATGTATTCCTTGCTGCCCGTAAAACCGGAAAGGGTCATCTCGGTTGCGATATCGTCGCCGGATACATTGGCGTGGTCATCAAGAAGTGCATCTTTCAATCCGAACCATCTTGTTGCAAAAGCGGCAGTTGCAAAGACTGTGAGCAGGCACAGCACAGCTACAAGCATCAAAGTTTTTCTGCTGAATCTTCTTTTGTTTTTCATTGTCCTTTCAACCTCACTGTTTTCTATTATTTCATCATCAATAAATTCAATGGCACCAAATAAATCGTTTCTATTCATCAAAATACCCCTCCTTGGAAAGGTGTTCTCTTAACCGTTTACGAATCCGGCTGAGTGTCACATTCACAGAATTTTCGCTCATGTCAAAACGTTTGGCAATCACCTTTATCGGATCAGAAAAGAAATATCTTCTGACAAACAGATTCTGCTCACGCTCCGGCAGAAGGGCAACAAACCGATTGATAACCCTGCCAAGCTCGTTTGTGTTCACCTGACCTTCTACATCCGATTCGGATGCAATACATTCAGCCAGCTCTTCAAGCACAAGGGGCATATCTCCTCCGCCGCGCTTTTTAGTCTTTGTCGCTTTATACCTGTCAAAAGACAGATGTCGGGTGATCTTTGCGAAAAACACTTTAAGTACAGTCGGTCTGGCGGGAGGTATGGCGTTCCACGCTCTCAGCCAGGTATCATTGACACATTCTTCTGAATCCTGAGTGTTGTCAAGTATACCGTTTGCGACAGTAAAACAGTATGAACCATATTTATCCATCGAAGCGGAGATTGCTTTGGTGTTTTTGTTCCAGTAGAGCTCTATGATCTGAGAATCGTTCATTTCGAGCCTCCTTTCGTGCGGTTAAAGGATCCTTCGCCCTATAAGACGACAAACAATGGAAAAACTTACAAGAAAATTATACTATTTTTTCTTTGGCTTGGCAAACTCACTTTCCATGACTGTTCTGATTGAGCTGCTGTACCTGTTTTTTGCTCCATGAGCCCGGAGATTGATTGATTTGCATACATATGATATAATCAATACAACTCTTTACACCATATAATTTTTCTACAGCGAGGTAACAGAATGAACACATACTTGCCTGTATGGACTGACCGATATCCAGAGCCTGAGCAGCATTATGATCTGGGATGGATATCAGCAAGCTGCAAAGATGATCCGCGTTATTCGCTGCTTCCTCTTCGTTTTTATGGCAGAGGACACGTATTCCCTGATAACTTTCGTAAAAGCTATTCCGTAAACAATTATTATCCGCAAATGAGCGGATGGCACTGGCTTATAACGGAAATTATTCCTGCGCAATTCTATTTTGCAGAAATGCTGTATAAAAAAGCTGCTGAACAGATTTTTGAAAATCACCCTGATTTGTCGGATATATCATTCTCACAGATCACCGCAGACGGCATTTATCCGATAGAATGGAATGTCCCTTATGCTGTGCTGCTTGAAGAATTGAAAAACGCTTTAAAGGATATTTATGAAAGCGGATTTTCTGTTGATGAGCAGATTACAATAGAGGAATCTTTCGACTGGTTTCGCGACGAGCATAAAGTTAATATATCGGGAGTGTTAATCGGTGATTCAGCTGAGATTTCCGAGTGGTATTATCGCTGTAATCCTGAAAATTACTCTGAGCGAAAACTCAGGAAAAAGTTCCGTCCCACCTTTGAAGACTGCTGCTCCTATTACCGTATTTTTACAGAAGAAGAGTTGACGCTGGGAAATCAGACAAGAATATACTCTATAAATGAAAACAGATATACCAAAGAGTTTGCAGCCGCCAGAGAAGGGGACTTTTCGTTGCTGCTAGAATATGTCAGCGGAGGATTTGACCCCAACACCATGGGAATATGTGGAGAAACTGCATTTTCAATGTTCTTCAGCCGCTGCGAAGAATCCCATGATTTTGATAAATTGGATACCCTTATTTCTCTCGGCGCCAATCCAGCTTTATATGGCTGTGAATTTGATTCCTCAGCCTCTCCTTTATGGGATGCCTACTATTCTTATAATATCAGTCAAATAGAATATCTTCTTTCAAAGGGCGTGAACCCCACCATTAACACAAGTACAGGTTTTGAATATGGTGAGTTTCTGATCGACCGGCTGGAGCGTTGGTATTCAGACAACGATAATGATGAGGAAACAAAACATATTATTGATATAATAAGCAAATATCTTCCTTCTGATGTGTCCTTACCGGAGGATAATTGAGGTACTGTTCTGATAAAGAGAAGCAACAACAATAATCTGTTGTTGCTTCTCTTTTATTAACTGCGATGTTTAATCGCTTCCTCTCACCCTTTTTTCGACATTCGTCGGTTGCTCTTTATCGAAAGCGCTCATTTTTGTTTGTATTTAGTATTTATGTGACGAAATTTGTCAGAAATATTCTATCTTTTATTTTGATTAAACACTTGATATTCATTTTATTTGGTGATAAAATGTCACTGCCACATAAAAATTATCGTTGATAGGGGACCTTGAAACATGAACGAAAAGTACATTGCAATCGTAACAGAAGAAAGTGAAAAGCAAATGGCAATCTGCCGTCAGTATTTTGAGGATATTGGCATAAATACCCTCCGCTGCCGCAAGGACGGCAGAGAGCTGATCGGCATGATCACCGCCCAGAAGCCCGACTTTGTTCTGGCAGATGTTTACATGGAGAATGTGGATGGTATCGGTATTCTCGAAACAATTGCAACCATGCCTGAGTCTGACAGACCGAAGGTTATTCTCATGAGCGAGTATCATAACCTCAGACTGCAGAGAGAAGCTCTTGACAAGGGTGCTCTGGATATGATCTGGAAACCCCTGGATTACCGCGCAGTTGCAAACCTTCTTCACAGCATCAATCAGACCGATTCTCCCAGAGAAAATATTGTCTCTGCCAGTGAGATGGAAATAAATATTACACGGATAATGCATCAGATAGGCGTTCCTGCACACATCAAAGGCTATCATTATCTCAGATTTGCCATTATGACAGCCATTGAGGACCCGTCTATTATCAATGCTATCACAAAACAGCTTTATCCTCGTGTTGCAAAGCATTTTGACACCACTCCCTCTCGGGTGGAAAGAGCTATCAGACATGCAATTGAGGTTGCATGGGACAGAGGCAATGTAGATGTTCTCAATTCTTACTTCGGCTATACAATTCACAACTCCAGAGGTAAGCCCACCAATTCTGAATTTATTGCAATGATATCAGACAAGCTTAGGCTGGGTATTAGAATTGCATGAAGGGAGGATGACGATTGACAAGCTAAAGTACAGATTTAATGTGGCGTCTGCACTTTGCCGAACAGTCAACAGCGTCATTACATATATCCACAAAAAAGTCCGGAATTTCCGGACTTTTTTGTTTTCAGATTTTTGTTTTAAATTCTGCAAAAGTATTGTATAATCAATATGCTCACATTTATGAAAAGGAGGAAAAAACCATGCCCCTGGCATATGATGTTCCCGATTATAAGAAGCTGCGGGTCATTATCGATACCGATGCAGCCTGCGAAGCTGATGACCCCTTTGCAATCGTTCATGCTCTGCTGAGCAAAAAGCTGGATGTAAGAGCGGTTTTTGCCGAGCAGTTCGGCACCCCCGAATCAACTCTTCTCAGTTTCAATGAAATAATGACCGTTCTCGATGCAATGGACATTGATGTCCCTGTATTTATGGGCGAGGAAGGAAGACTTTCTGAGCTTGCACCTTCGGAAATCTCCCCTGCTGCCGAGTTTCTGATCGATGAAGCGAACAGGGATGACACGCATCCTTTGTTTGTACTTTGTCTCGGCGCGCTTACAAATGTCGCATCTGCCATCAGGGCATGCCCCGATATTGCATCCAGAATGACTGTTATCTGGATAGGCGGTCAGGGGTATGACAGCTTTTCAAAGGATCACAGGGAGTTCAATTCAGGAAATGATATTCCTGCGGCAAATATTGTTGTCTCCAGCGGCGTTGAATTCTGGCAGGTTCCAAACAACGTATACGGAACCATGCACATTGGTCTGGCTGAAATCCAGCAGAGAATCTATCCTTTCGGAAGGATAGGAAAGCACCTTTTTGAAAATATGGTTAACTTCAATATGTCCGAGCATGCAGGTTGGACTGCCGGCGAGAGCTGGTCTCTTGGCGATTCTCCTGCCGTCGGCATCGCCCTTGAGCCAAACTGCGGTCAGTTCTGTTACAGGGAGGCTCCCGTTTTTGAAGAAGACACATCATATCGCTTTGAATCAGGACATCCCGAAATCAGGGTTTACACCACCATCAACTCAAGATTCATACTTGAGGACTTCATCAGCAAGCTGCAGCTGACTTACGAGCGACGCTCCGATTGATTCCGTTTATACTATAAAACCGTCAGTGCAAAAGCACTGACGGTTTTCTTAATCCTTCTTCAATCTCTTTGCAAGCTCTTCATCAGGCTTGACAAACACCGTTGTCTGATGGGTGTAAATTACAAAGCCCGGTTTTGAGCCGTTGGGTTTTGAAACATAACGTATCTTTGTAAAGTCAACCGCAACCTGACCCGACTGCTTCGCCTTGCTGTGAGTTGCTGCAAGTATCGCTGCCTGCTCTATTGTTCTGTTTGGCACCTCTCTTCCCTCTGCTCTGATTATTGTATGAGAGCCGGGGATTTTAAGAGTATGCAGCCATATATCATCCTTCATTGACTGCTTCATTGTAAGCTCGTCGTTCTGTTTGTTGTTCCTTCCCACAAGAATGGTAAATCCGTCATCGGAGACAAATTCATGGGGCGCAAGGGCTTTTACCTTCTGCTTTCTGCCGCCGGATGAACGCAGATAGCCCTGCTCCTCAAGCTCTGCGCGAATCTCTGCAAGCTCACGCTCAGAGCGGGCTCGGGACAGTGCATCGAGAACAGTGTCGAGATAGTCCATCTCCGCAAGACCAAGACGCATCTGCTCTTCAAGGTGCGCCTGTGCGCTCTGGGCGCGGCGGTAGGCTTTGTAGTACCTCTGGGCATTCTGCGAGGGTGTCAGCATTTCATCGAGCCTGACTTCAACCTCGGGACAGTTTTCATCGTAATAATTAATGAGCCTTACTTTGCTGTCACCCTTTCTTATAAGGTGCATATTGGAAGTGATAAGGTCGCCGTAAAGACGCAGCTCTTCCCTCTTCTGAGAATTTTTAAGCTCGGTTGTCTGGGCTATATATTTGCGGTTTGCCCTGTCAAAGGCATTGGTTACAGTCCTGATAAGCTCCGAGGATTTTACCCTCATGCGCTCCAGAAGGTCGCGCTCGGAATAGTAGTTATCCAGAAGCTTCGAGAAGCTTTCAGCCTTTTCGCATCTAACTGACTCCCCGTACTGGGTTATTGGCATATATGAAAAATCCTGAGGCTTTATTCCGTTGTACAGGACAGTCGGAACCCCTTCGCCATCAAGAGATTTTGCAATTCTTTCAAGGCTTGCCTTCATTCTTTCCGCAGACAGCTCGGACATATCGCCCACTATTACATCACCCATGCAGGCGCAGTAGGCTATTTCACGGGAAATAAGAGGCGATATTCCCTGGACGCTGTCCAGTATCGCTTTTGAAAGGGGCAGTGTTTTTCGGGACAGAATCTCTTTGCAGCACTCCTCCACCCCGTCTTCTGTCAGGCTCTTTTTATCCTGGGGCGGTACTTCCTGGTAGAACAGCCCCGGCAGGACAAGACGCTGTGAGCTCATCTCATAGTCAACACGCTTTATGGAGTCGATAACTCTGCCCGTTTCGTCAATGAAAACGATATTTGAATATCTGCCCATTATCTCCATTGCAATGGTCAGGGTTATTTCGTCGCCCAGCTCACTGTGTGCCCAGAAATCGATAAGCAGCACACGCTCGAAGGCGCTTTGTCTGATGTCAGATATTCTCGCTCCGCTCAGACGCTTGCGCAGAAGCATACAGAACATGGGCGGCACTGCGGGGTTTTCTATCTCCGCCTTTGTAAAGTGGATTCTGGGGGAGTTTGCGCGGGCGCAAAGAAGCAGCTTTTCATTGCAGTCCTTGCCGCGCAGACCGATAACCAGTTCCTCCTTAGAAGGCTGGTATACCTTGTCTACCTTTGCACCGATGGCGCGTTTGAGTTCGTTCTTTATAAAATTCAACATTACGCCGTCAAGTGGCATAAGTATACCTCCTTTTAAGGTTCAGAATCGTATCTGGTATTAAATAAGTTAGAATTAGTATCAATAGCCGTGGTCTACGTGTTCCCATTTTCCACCGCTTGTTCTAACCAATATCCAATTCCAATCGTCATAGGTACTATTGGGCTCCAAGGAACCATCTCCACCAGAAGAATCAACCTCAAACGAGGAGAGCAAAACAATCACCTCATCTGCATTATTCCTGTCAGCCCAATCCTGATATTCTTTAGAATATTCATCACCTGCATAATAAATCTCTGTAAGGGTACACCCGCTCCAAGTCCATTTAAATTCCATCTTAATTGTATTAATAGCAGATGCAATATCTTTCTGTGAATATATTTCAGAATCAACATAATGGGTCTTTGCTTCGTTTACGTTTCCACCACAAGCACATAATACAAGTACAAGTAGAATACATATGATTGTAACCAGATATTTTTTCATTTTTATTCCTCCATCAAATTCAATTTTATTTGACAGACACTCTTATCTCAGCAATAACCAAGGATATAATCGTTCTGAGTAGTGATGAACTCGGTTTCGGGGAATTTTTCTGCAAGGATGTCGCGAAGGGCTTTGATTGAAGGGTACTCGGTCTCATAATGTCCTGCGGTTGCAAGCATTATTCCCGCCTTGTGTGCGCCAAGGTAATTATGGTAACCTGCATCGCCCGTCAAGAGCGCATCTGCTCCGTTTTCAGCGCATGCCTTCCAGAAGTCTCCGCCGCCGCCGCCGATGACCGCTACTCTCTTTATCCTGCCCTTGCCCTTTGTGTAGGTTATATTCCCTGCATTGAGGGCTTTCTTTGCCATTGCGATAAACTCTTCCTCACTCATTTCTGTCGGAAGGTCACCGATTCGTGCCAACGGCGCAGGCTCGTTTTCAACGGTGAGCGGCTCGATATTCTGAAGCCCCAGCAGATTTGCAAGAACCCAGTTTACTCCCTGCATTGCACTGTCCCAGTTGGTATGCGCGCCGATGGTATGTATGCCATTCTGAACAAGACGGTACACCAGGTCGGTGCTCATAAGCTTTTTTATGGGGTCAAAGAGCAAGGGATGGTGAGTTATGATCAGCTGTGCCTTCTTTTCTGCTGCAAAGTCAATTACCTTGTCAGTTATATCAAGGGACATTACAACTGTTTTTGCTTCTGTTTCTATATCGCCGACGGAAAATCCCGATTTATCCCAGCTCATCTGGGTATCAAAAGGTGCAAGTTCGTTGATTGCTTCGTAAATATCTCTGATTTTTGCCATTTTCTATTCCTCCGACAATTTAATAAGCTCTTTTGCAGTCTCCAGATATTTCTGTGCGCTTTCTTCGTCGCCGTTGTGACTTAGCCCGATTGCTTCGTTTTTCAGAAGATTCGCCTGCTTTACAAGCAGTCTGCGTGCGGATTCATTGCGGCATGGCACCAGCCTGCCAACATATATTTCGAGCCTTTCCGGCTTTCTCTTTCCCCCTGTATATCTGCTGTTAATGACGGTGTAATCCCTGCCCGAATCGGTAACCGCTGTTTCCGACTCAATGGAAAATCCATTTTCAATCAGCCAGCCTCTGAGTACACTCGCCTTGGACATGGGCTGGAGAATCAGATTGTACCCGCCGTCCCCCGTCCAGGGTGCCGCTTCCAGTATCTGAGCTATAAGCTCGCCGCCCATACCTGCAATTACTATATCCGTTACCTCATCAGGGGCAATTTTATCAAGACCTGCGCCAAGCCGCACATCGATACTGTCTGTAAGGTCATTTCCCTTTACAAACAAAAGCGCTCCCTCGTACGGTTTTTTTGCAATATCGGAGGCAATTGCTCTTTTGCAGATGCCGCAGCCCACAAGATGAACCGGCAGCTTTGCATGGTCTGTTCCGATATCTGCCATCACAGAGCCCTCTCTGACCATGGCAGCACAGGCTTCAAGACGCGGTCCGAGATTTATCCTTTTTCTTTCGGTCATTATTTTCACCTCAAAAAAAAAGCCGATTCAATCGGCGTTTTCTCCGCTTATCTTATTTGGATGCAAGATGTGCGTTGATCTTTGCTATAAGCTCATCGCAGTCAACACCATGTACGCCGCAAGCCTGCTCAACGGTCTCCCCTCTGGAACAGGGGCAGCCAAGGCAATGCATGCCCATCTCAAGGAAGAAGGGTGCGGTGGTTGCATCCATATCAAGAATATCGCCGATGATTGTGTCTTTTGTGATCTGTGCCATTTTGTTTTCCTCCGTTTATTTGATTGTAAAATTAAATTGATTAAACATATTCACGCAAATCCGGCTTTGAATCTGCGGCAATAGAATCACAAAGCGCTTTATGCTTTGTGATTCTATTATAACCCTTCAGCACCGTAATTGCAACATATAGTTGCAATGGTTTTATTTTTGTCATGAGCCTTCAGACGGTACTTCCCACCTTTGAATGCGTAAGATGGCATTTCTCAATTTTCGTTCTTCCTTGTTACGGAAATGCCCGCTTCGCTCAGAGCACACAAATATTTATGTTCATCAAAAACGAATGCTTCATCTACGCTTGCAAATCTGTCATTCATCATTCGGTATAAATCAAGGGTCGCCTGACGATACAGCTCCGCCTCGCAGGCGGTTGCGGCCCCTGACGCACCTGTACCGTAAAATATTTCATCTGACCACCCCAGGCAATCACTGAAATAGGCATCGGACCACTCATATGCCATATATATTTCAGCATAAGCCTTTACATATTCCTCAAATTCTTCGACTGAATCATCAATATCATCCTGCAGTGAATCCACTTTCGGATTTGCCATCCCTCGGAGCATCTGATAGGCATTATCAAACTCCGCTTTCCATATTTCCTTTTCACACATCGCCGCAACGGCTTCATCAAGAGTGCTGAATGCTTCTATTGCATATTTATCATAAAATCGATCGATCGGATTATTTTCCCAATCGAGCAAGTTTACGGGCAGTACAGCGGTACAGTGTTTGTTATCGTTGGCAGGAACATATATCACGATAAGATTGTCTGCGTATTCGTCAAATGCCGCTCCGAGGATTGCTTTTCCGGCTGTCATATTTTCAGATAACGGCAGTTCATAGCTGCGAGAGCCAGTGCCAAGTGCGCTCCGGATAATTATCTCAGAATCGGAAATCACAGCAATATCACCATTCCCCCATGCAAGAGGATTTTCAAAAACTTCTGAAACTAAATCACTATATGGACACACATACTGTACCGTATATTCCGAACTGTCACCTATGTATATGCAGATATAGGAATAGCCATCTACGGTAATTTCAGGCTTTTGCTTACTCTCTCCCTTAAGTATGACATTGTCATCGTTATCACAAATTATGTAATCATAGGTCGAGCTGTTTCCTATTGTGTTTTTGGTGATTCTCCAATTCTCCCCCACCTCGCAGACCTCGCTGTTTTCACATCCGCACATAAGCAAAAATACTGCAAGAATCACAAATATCAGTTTCTTCATTATATCAGCTCCTATCAGATACTATTATTTGATACTTTATTGATACTTTATTTTAATATATTAAACCTATAAATTCAATATAGTTATGTAAACTTTTGTCTGATCTCCCTAACCGCTGTATCAACAGCTTTATCTATGGGGATAAGAATTATTTGTATCATCATTATTCTATTTTTAAGTTGACAAACAAGACGGTTTTAAATATAATGATTGATGCTGAAAACAGAATACACGGAGAGTTGTCCGAGTGGTCGAAGGTGCAGCACTCGAAATGCTGTGTGGGTCAAACCACCTAGGGTTCGAATCCCTAACTCTCCGCCATAGAAGAATCCTGTAAACCATGCGATTTGTCAGGATTCTTCTTTTTTTGCGTTCCACCGAAAACCGATCATTTTTGTCTCGATTTTGACTGTTATTCCCATAGTTCTTTCCACGATTTTTGGGTGAAAATTTGGCTATTCGAACTCTTTTTTCTGCTGTTGATCAAGAACTATGTTGCTGTTATAATGATTACGGAGGGGTTGAAATGAAGAAAGAATTGTCAGCGATGCCAGTTACGCTTGCAATAATGTTTGTATGGCTCGTAGTATGGATATTGACATTGTTCAGTGAACATATTGCTCCCACGTTGTGCGGCAACGGAATTGCCAAAATAGGAAACGAGTACTACCGTTTTCTGACTGCCAGTTTGGTGCACACCGATATTATTCATTTAGCGGTCAACATTTCCGCAATGTTCTGGATTGGCTTTCTGTATGAACATAGGGTTGGCAGTCTGAAGTTTTTAGCGATTGGTGCTGTGTGTGCGGTTTTGGCTCAGGCTGTTTTCCTATGCATCTTCCGTAATGCAGAAGGAAGTATAGGTGGATCAGTGTTAAACTTTGCTCTGTGTGGTTTTGCGCTGACTTTGCAAATCATTCTTACTGATTTCCCGAAAATGAGATTTGGAACATGGAGCGGAAGTTGGCTGATTATCTATCTGATAGCATCAAATATTCCGTTTCTTCCGTTTGTGAATATAACCACACTTATCATACATGTAATCGCTTTTGCATTTGGCTATGTTGCTGCGCTGACATATTACTTGCTTGGACTGCGATAACAAATATCGGTATACTGTTTTGCCGATGTTAAAGATTAATCAGTCTGCGGTGTTTTCTCTGCAGGAGATGTGATTCTTGGAGGTATTAATATGAAAAAAGCTTTCATTCTTATCTTTACGCTGCTTCTTTGTCTGGTGCTGACTGCCTGTGATCCCGGTCACTATGCATTTGATTATGACGAATTATCTGATAAGGTTGTCAGTGTTGAGCTGATAAATTATGATAATCCAGATCAGAAGCCCTTCATTTCATGGGTTCCTGATCATTCATCCGACCTTCTGCCCTTTGACTGCTCAAACTCGACGCTTCTTGAAGTTCTGGATGAAGACAGAATCCCCGATTTCTTAAATCAGCTGTCCCAGGCTGATACTCTCTATGAATACTATGTATATAATTCGCCAAAAGGAATATGCATGAAGCTATCCCTTGAAAATGGCAATTTCATCATTATATCCTGCAACCATGAAAAGGAATCTTTTTACGGATATATAGGTGAATACTCCCCGGAAGGAGAGGTTACTGATTTTATCGGTTCCTTCAGCAGCTATTACTACTTTGAGAAACTTGTCAGCGATTTTTTCGAGACCGATCTTAAGTAATCTGTCTTTGATCCATAACCACAATCACCCCCTCAAGCCTGTCGGTTTGCGGGGGTTCATTTATGCCTGCAATTTTAACATTTCTCAAACATTTCTTAATTATTTCAAAAACAAATGGGCGTTAAAATGCACCTGTAATCAAAAACAAAAGAGAGGTAATCAACTATGAACAACAACGACAAGAACTTTCTCGTACAGCAGATCCGCTCACAGTACGCCCCAAAGGAACACACTCAGCTCGATGAACTCAGAGCTCTTGACAAAAAGGTAAAGAAACCCGCAAACATCTTTGCGTATATCTTCGGTTCCATCAGTGCCATAATCATGGGCAGCGGCATGAGCCTTGTCATGACCGATATCGGCACCACCCTCGGTCTGTCCGACGGCATGGTTCCCGGTATAATCATCGGTGTTATCGGTATGATTCTTGCAATTGTCAACTATCCCATGTACAAGGGTATCCTCAACAGCCGCCGCAGCAAGTATGCTGCAGAGATTCTCGAACTCAGCGAGAAGATCATGCAGGACTGAGCAATTTGCCTGCAAGCACCATACTTCATCTATCCGCAAACGGCAAATCGGATTTTCCCATCGATATTACAGCCCGATAAAAGCGTTATTAATTTTAACTTTTCTCTGTCTTTTTGCCATAGCTCATGGTATAATCATCTATAATCTCAAGTGGCACACCCCTACACGGAGGTTTTACATGAATATTCTTCACATGAAATATGCTGTGGCTGTTTCTGATGCGGGCTCTATAAGCAAAGCATCAGAAGCCCTCTTTATTGCTCAGCCCAATCTCAGCCGCTCCATCAAAGAGCTTGAGGCGGACCTTGGAATCACAATATTCGACCGTTCTGCAAAGGGCATGTTCCTCACCCCTGAGGGGGAAGAATTCATTGGCTATGCAAAGAAAATCCTCAAGCAGATCGACGAAGTCGAAGCGCTCTATAAAAACGGCTCTCCCGTCAGACAGCAGTTTTCCATCTCTGTCCCCCGTGCAAGCTATGTTTCATATGCCTTTGCCAATTTTGCAAAGAATCTCAGCTGCGAGCCTGCGGAAATATTCTACAAGGAAACCAATTCCTCCAGAGCTATCAGCAATATGCTGAAGTCTGACTACAGACTCGGCATTATCCGCTACGCGGAGGCTTTTGACCGCTATTTTAAAACCATGCTGGATGAAAAAGGCTTTGTTTCTGAGCTTGTTGCGGAGTTTCAGTATCTGCTGCTTATGCACAGGGACTGCCCGCTGGCAGAAAAGGAATCTATCTGCCGCGATGACCTGAAGGACTATATCGAAATCGCTCATGCCGACCCATTTGTTCCCTCCCTGCCTTCTGCTGAGGTGAAAAAGGAGGAGCTGTCGGGAGATATTGACCGCAGGATTTATGTCTTTGAACGGGCAAGTCAGTATGACCTTCTTTCACGAAACACAAATATGTTCATGTGGGTCTCACCTCTCCCTGATGAGCTTCTCGGGCGGCTGGGGCTGGTCATGCGCTCCTGCTCGGGAAACAACCGTACATACAAGGATGTGCTGATATACCGCTCCGATTACCGCCTGACTGAGCTTGACAGGAAATTCATCAGCGAACTTCATAGGGCAAAAAACAAATGTATAAAATAACAGAAACCGAACCGCAATAAACGGTTCGGTTTCTTATACATAATCAACAGATTTTTCTCCTGCAGTTGAAACTTTTAAGATATATATCTTTTGGAATATAGCCGCATTAACTTTCTGATTATTCCAAAAGGCAAATAGTTTGTTAAAATATTAACAAGAAAAGTAATTCAACTCCGGCACTTTATTCATCAACACATTCTCACAGCAGGAGGAACAGTAATGAACAACAGAACCTATGAAATAGTTGACAGTGTGGAAATGCTCCACAAAGCCATTGCGAAGGTCAGGTCCGCGCAGGAGATTTTTGCAGGCTACACCCAGGAGCAGGTTGACAATATCTTCCGCGCAGCCGCTCTGGCTGCCTCCAGGGAACGAATTCCCCTTGCAAAGATGGCGGTAGCTGAAACCGGCATGGGTATTGCAGAGGATAAGGTCATCAAAAACCACTATGCATCGGAATATATCTACAACGCTTACAAGGACACAAAAACCTGCGGAGTCATTGAAGAGGATGCCGCATACGGCATAAAGAAGATCGCAGAGCCTATCGGTGTCATTGCTGCGGTAATTCCCACCACCAACCCCACTTCCACCGCAATATTCAAAACTCTTCTTGCCCTCAAGACCAGAAACGGCATTATCATAAGCCCCCACCCCAGAGCAAAGAATTCCACCATTGCTGCTGCAAGGATCGTTCTTGAAGCCGCGGTTGAGGCAGGCGCACCCGAGGATATCATAAGCTGGATAGATGTTCCCTCCCTTGAAATGACCAACACAGTCATGAAGGAAGCTGACATTATCCTTGCAACAGGCGGTCCCGGCATGGTAAAGGCTGCATATTCAAGCGGCAAGCCTGCTCTCGGTGTCGGCGCAGGAAACACCCCTGCAATCATCGACGAAAGTGCTGATATTATCCTTGCGGTCAGCTCAATCATTCACTCCAAGACCTTCGACAACGGCATGATATGTGCTTCTGAGCAGTCTGTTATCGTGCTTGATAAGATCTATGACGAGGTCAGAAAAGAGTTTGCATATCGCGGTTGTTACTTCCTCAACGAAGAGGAGATCGAAAAGGTCAGAAAGACCATTATCATAAACGGCGCGCTCAACGCAAAGATTGTCGGTCAGAGCGCATACACCATTGCAAAGCTTGCAGGGGTTGATGTTCCCGAAAAGACCAAGGTTCTTATCGGTGAAGTCGAAAGCGTTGAAATCTCCGAAGAATTCGCACACGAAAAGCTCTCTCCCGTACTTGCCATGTACAGAGCTGAAAGCTTTGAGGAAGCTGTTGGCAAGGCAGAGCATCTTATTGCAGACGGCGGTTACGGACACACCTCTTCCCTTTACATCAACGAGATTTCCGAAAAGGAAAAGGTCTCTTACTTTGCCGCTCACATGAAGACCTGCAGAATCCTCGTCAATACCCCTTCCTCCCACGGCGGCATCGGTGACCTTTATAACTTCAGGCTTGCACCTTCCCTTACCCTCGGCTGCGGTTCCTGGGGCGGCAACAGCGTTTCCGAAAACGTTGGCGTCAAGCACCTTTTGAACATCAAGACCGTCGCAAAGAGGAGAGAGAATATGCTGTGGTTCCGCGGACCTGAAAAGATCTATATCAAGCGCGGCTGCCTGCCTCTGGCTTTGGACGAACTGAAAACCATGGGCAAAAAGCGTGCGTTTATCGTCACCGATACCTTCCTTTACAACAATGGCTACGTCGATCCCATCCGTCAGAAGCTCAACGAACTTGACATCGCACAGGCGGCATTCTTTGACGTTGCACCCGATCCCACGTTGGCCTGCGCAGTGGAAGGTGCAAAGCAGATGGCACTGTTCAATCCCGACGTCATCATCGCCCTTGGCGGCGGTTCCGCAATGGACGCAGCCAAGATCATGTGGGTACTCTACGAGCATCCCGAGGTGGATTTCCA
>JAZUPA010000024.1:0-4415 GCA_045604945.1 Acutalibacteraceae bacterium | reverse complement strand
CGGTCCATAGCAGCTGCAAAGTCTCTTGCAGAGCTTTTCGATATTTTCATCGGTTGGGTCAAAGACATATCTGATGTCTTCAAAGCCCTGTGCAAAGCTTTCGCCCTCTCTGTCAGCACTGGGAGTCTTTATGTATTTGATGAGCTTTTTCTTTATTCTGTTCTTTTTTCTGCCCTCTGCTTCGAGGTACTGTTTTGCAAGGCCGCAGAGCTTCTCGTCATTATCCGCCAGAAGGTCTGCAAATTCACCCCACGCGGAATAATCATGGTGTATTTCTATGCGGTCGATGTCTTTTACCCTTTTTATCCCTGATGTGACTTCTTCTCTGAATTTACTGCGGACTTCCTTTGATATTACCTTCTGAAGCTTTTCATAGTCTTCCATTCCGTACATTTCGTAATACTCTGAAGCGGTCAGTCCCTCGGGGATTTCACACTCCTCTTCACATTCTTCGTCCTCATCATCGTATTCGTCCTCGTATTCATCATAGAGTCCGTCGTCTGTGCTGTCGAGGAGATAATCGCAAAGCTCCTCTACGGTCTTTTTCTTTCTGAGGTCTTTGATGTTGCCGCAGAATCTGCTGTCTCCGCCGTCTTCGTTCAATGCATACTCTGTGCCGAAAGAATAGAGCTTTCCTTTTTTGTCATATATTCTGAGGGTTACTACAAAGCTGCTGGATGATGAATTTGTTACAAAATCTGTTCTGATTTTCATATTGATCCTCCTTTATGCTCCGTAGGAATCGTCGCTTTCGAGCTCTCCGTGGGAGACGGATTCATTCTCAAGGTCGTATGTGACAGCCTCTCCGCAGAGAATATTTCCTTCAAAATCGAACTGCACCTTGCCTTTTAGTTTCTTAGGTTTAACCTTATATGGGTCAAAGCCCATGTCTTCAAGATAACCTGCCGCATCCTCGCCGCTCAGAGCGCAGCCTGTAGCAACTCGGATTCTCTTTATATCCTTTATGGATATGTCCTCATCGAAAATCGATTTTTCTCCGTAAAGCATATCTCCTTCGGACACCTCAAAGAGCTCGATAAGTTCCTTTATGTTCCTGATTTTCAAAAGCTGCTCCATGGCTTCATTATCTTCAGGCATTTCAAAATCACAGCTGATACTGTAAGCGCAGTCGCCGTCCTCCATTTCAAACCTTACGGTCACAAAGCTGCCGGAGGATGAATTTGTTACAAAATCAGTTCTGATTTTCATTATTTCTCCTCCTTTTTTCGCTGCCGCAGAATACTATCTCCGGCATAAGCGGGCAGCCGCCCATGCACAGGGCTTTTTTCTCGCAGTCGGGGCAGGCATTACGCATTTGATTCCTGAATCTTTCAAAGGGCTCGCTGTTCCATGCTTCGGTTATGCTCATTTCTCTGAGGGATACCTCGTATCTCTTCTCCTGGTCAAAGCTGCATGGCACCATTATCATTTCCGCGCCTATATAGCAGCTGTAGCGTCCGCCCTCGCAGGTGTCGAGGGATTCGGGGAGGATGGATTTGCAGAACTGTATCGCGCCCGGGACATTGCAGCTGTCCATGCCCACCTTGAAGGGATGGCGCTTGTCCACCTGTGCGAAAAACTCCGCCACTCTCGGGTCGTCAAAGGAAAGCATATTCTCTCTCGAGCCCTGTCCTGCAGGCTTGTGAAGCAGGAATATAACTGCGTTTATGCCCTTTGGGAAGTCATTTCGGGAAAGGCGGTCGATAGCCTCGTCTATGCTGTTTTTGCCCAGTACATAGTGGATATTGGTCTTTACCTTTGCATCAAGGAGCATCTGTATCGCTCTGAGCGTATACTCGCTTCTGTACCAGCTGACAGCCACCGCTCCGCAGTATTTTTTGCAGAGTGCGGCTATTTCGGGGGTCATGCCGTAGCCTGAGGTTGTAAAATTCGGCACAAGGATATTTTCGCGGCAGATTTTAAGGATTTCCTCAAAGTTTTCGTGCTGGTCGGGGTCTCCTCTGCCCCCTAAGGCAAACTGATTGCACTTGCCCTTTGACTGCTCGGCTATCCATCTGAAATTCTCAACGGTCATGTTGGGCTTTTCTACAAACATTCCGCTCTGGTAGCAGCCGATGCCCGCCTTTGCACAAAGACCTGTTTTTCCGTGGATACAGTGACCCATTATTCCCACATCAATAAGGTGAGGATATGATGCCATGAATGGGTCAACCCCTGTATCCTTTCCCTTTTCGTCAAGTACGCCTGTGCGCACATATGCCCCTGTTTCTGTATCAAAGGCTGTTCTGAACCTGTATTTCTTATCGTTGATTATGTATCTCATATTATCACGTCAATTATTACCAATCTGCATTTCAAGCACTTTTATTTCAAGCTCTGCTTCTTTTATTTTTCTGTCAAGCTCGTCGATTTTTATGAATATGTCGGTGGCTTCTTCCGATTCGGTTTTAAGGAATCCGTCAGTAAAGCCCTGAGGCAGCATGAATTTCTTTTCACATTTTGCAAACCTGACCCTTACCGATGACCCTTCATGATCGAAAACAATTCCGTTTCCGAAAACCCTGTGTTTTACAAACAGTCCTTTTGCCGAAAAGCCGTCATACTCGCTGCGCTCTGACAGGAGAGCCGAAAGCTCCTCCCTTTTCTGCGCCAGCTCCTCACGGAGCGGTGATACATCAATCCTGTTACTCTCGGATTTTTTAGCCTTTTTCTTTTCCTTTTTCGGAATCTCTATATTGCTGTACATACTGTATACAACCGCGCAATAGATTATATCGTATGCAAGGATGTGATAATCATCCTCGCTGTACATATCCGCTGTCAGTCTGTCATTGTGAAGCTTCATCAGTTCAGTATTATTCTTTATTTCCTCTGTAAGCTCATCGCACATTCTGTAGTATTTCTCAAGGCTGAAATACTGTCCTGCGCCGAAATCGTCCCCATACTGTACGCAGTTCATAAAGGCTCTTGCCTGTGTTGCCTTGAACATATAATTCTGCTCAGGGTACATAAGTGCAAGGTAGAAGATTACCGTGCGCATATCCTGCGCATACTTCCACCTGCCCTTTTCATATTTATCAAGCAGCTCGTCCGCTTCCGCGAGAAAATCATATATCCTGTTCTGACGGGCTTTTATATCTCCCCCGTCATCTGCATAAAGCTTCCTGAACATTTCTCTGACTGTTTCTCTTGCCTCAGCACGCTCTGCAAGCTTTACTATACCGTTTGTGGGCTGTACTATTCGATTGTTTATCAGAATCCAGGTTTTTCTCACTGACTCCTTGAACATTCCCGCAAAATCAGGAGCATCGATATCCCAGTTATCCCTGAAATGTTTTACAGCTTCCCATTTGTAATATTCTCTGCACTGCTCATTGTTTATCATCTCAAAATTTTCCATGTAATTTGCGATGATCGACCTGAGATTATCTTTATTCATTTTTGTAACCTCACAAAAGATTATTTGCTACATTATATCACATCTCCCGATTTTCTCAACAGTTTATTCGAAAAACAGTTGAGAAAATCACATTCAGCGTGTATTATATTGAGCGAAGGAATTATATCTACGGAGGACATGCTATGAAATACAAATATATAATATGGGATATGGACGGCACTCTGCTCAACACCCTCGATGACCTTACCGACTGCGTCAATGTCGCGCTTTCAAAGTACGGTCTGCCCGAAAGAACAATCGACGAAACTCGCCTTTTTGTGGGCAAGGGACTGAGACACATGTTCAACCTCTCCGCTCCCTCTGACCTTGAAAGCGACAGAGCCGATGAGATTTTCGAGTTTTTCAAGGGCTGGTATGAGACCCATAACCAGATAAAGACAGGTCCCTATAATGGCATCTGCGAAATGCTCAGAAAGCTCCACGCCGAGGGCTTTAAAATGGCTATCGTTTCAAACAAGGTCGACGGCGCTCTGAAGGTGCTTGCCAAGGAATTTTTCGGCAACAATATTGATTTTGTAATCGGTGACCAGCCCGGTCTTGCAAGAAAGCCCGAGCCTGATATGGTGGACAAGGCACTTGAAGTGCTGGGAGCTGACAAGAGCGAGGCTGTCTATATCGGTGATTCCGATGTTGACCTCGCAACCGCTGAAAACTCTGCTCTCCCCTGCATCTCCGTTCTCTGGGGATTCCGCACAAGAGATGAGCTTACCGCAAAGGGCGGCAAGGTTTTCTGCGAAACCCCCGAAGAGCTTTACGATTATCTGACGAAATAACAAGCAAGGAGTGCTGCATTGCTGCAGCACTCCTTTGAGCTTGTCAAAAAAGTCACCACACTTGGGTCCCCTTGTCAGGGGAGCTGTCACGAAGTGACTGAGGGGTAGTCCAAAACCGCATAATTATGCGGTTTTATCAAATCTCTCCCTCCGAGTTTTGCTACGCAAAACCCACCTCCCTCGTCAGAGGGAGGCTCTTAAAGAGGTTCTTTGACAGTCTG
>JAZUPA010000023.1:0-9410 GCA_045604945.1 Acutalibacteraceae bacterium | reverse complement strand
CATAATTATGCGGCTTTGGACTACCCCTCAGTCACTTCGTGACAGCTCCCCTGACAAGGGGAGCCAATGGTTGGGACTTTTTCGACAAGCTGCCGCCGCAGAGCGGCGTAAATGCTTATTACTTCTGTACTTTTTGGTCTGACCTTTGCTGTCAGGCTGTTTTACACTTATTTTTACATATTTTCGGAGGGTCTGTATGGCTGTCAAAAAGAACACAAAATCTGCGGCAAAAGCAAATGCCGAGGCTGAATATTATCCCATAAATTCACTGATGAACGGCGTTGCAATGATTCTTTTCCTTGCGCTGACCGCCTTTTTCCCGTTCTTTATGAACGATGAAAAATACACCGATATCACAAGGACAAAAAAGGAAGCTTTTCTTTTCATTGCCGTTGCGGGCTGTGTTCTTGCGCTATTTGCCCTGCTGCTCAGCTACAGCACAAAGCCTGCGCAGAAAAAGTCAGTGACCTCGGTCACTGTCCCTGCAAGAAAGGGTATTCCTTCGGATATTCTCGCCGCTGCCGGTAAGGTGAGCCTTGTATCTCTCATAATCGCAGCAGTCTCTACCGCGCTTCTGCTTATCCTCGCCCTTTCAGGGGTCTTTGCCTCATGGCTTCTTATCTGCGCGGTCATTGCATGGGTGCTCTGCGCCGCAGGTGCTGTCACTTACCTCATCGGTCAGCCCCGTGCAGAGCATGTTGCCATAAAGCATGAAAATGTTTTTGTGCGCTTCATCTCTTCTCTCACCCTCCCCGATGCCGCAATACTTCTTTACTGGCTCTGCATGCTCATCTCCTGCTTCATGTCCGACAAGCCCGACCAGAGCTTTGTCGGTCTCGACAAGAGAAACAACGGTGTCTGGATCCAGACCCTTTACATTGCCGTTTACTTTATTATTTCCAGAGGAATGATATTTAAAAAGTACAAGATGTTCATTCTCACCCTCTGCGGCACTGCGGTTTCTGCAATCGCCATCCCCCACTACTTCGGCAACGACATATACAAGACAGGCTTCGACAAGCCCCGCTGGTTGGTTGAGATGTTCCAGGTAAAGGCTATGCGCGACAGGGCAGGCACAAACTTCCTCGGCTCTGTGGGCAACATCAACCTGCTCAGCTACATCATCGTAATCTGCCTTGCCGCTTCCGTTCTTCTTTATGTTGTCAATGCCCTTCCTCGCTGGGATCGCTTCGGTATTGCAACCCTCCCCTGCTGCTTTGTAATGGCTTTCGGTGAGCGCTGCACCCGTACCGATGCCGGTATCGTTGCTCTCATCGGCGCTGCTTTCTTTACCGTTATCATTCTCTGCAATTCCATGGAGCGCCTGAGAAGGATCTGCATATCCTTCGGCGTGACCGTCCTCGGCTGGTGTCTGCACCTCTTTGCAGTAAAGCATGACCTTCAGATGGTTTCTGTCGATTCAACCAGCAAGCTGCTTTTCTGCGGCGGCGTTGTTCTTCTTGCCGCAGGCATTATCCTTTCTCTCTTCAAGGATAAGGTTGACGCCATTGACGGCAGAATAATCCGCTATGGCGCATGGGGCTTCATGGCTCTGGCAATTGTTTCGGTCTGCGTTTTCGCAATCTCTGCGGCAAAGACCCAGACAAGCGGCACCTTCTATGAATTCGGTCAGATTCTCCTGGGCAACTTCGATGAAAAATTCGGCAATGCCCGCGGTAAAATTTGGATGAAGTCGGTGCATCTTATCGACGAAAGCCCCCTCTTCGGCATAGGTCCCGACCGTTTCTCCACCATTTTTGCCGACAAGCTCGGTCAGATTTTCAAGGGCAAGGTTCTTGACAAGGCTCACAACGAGTATCTCGATGTCCTCATCTGCAACGGCATTATCGGTCTCGGTCTCTTCATGACCTTCCTCGTAGGTCTCCTTGTCCGCGCAATAAAGCGCGCCTCTGTCTGCCGCTGCGCAGGTGCCATGGCTGTTGTGATGTTCGCCTATATGGTTCACGCCTTCTTCGGCTATCAGCTCCCCATCCAGTCCCCCGTAATGTGGGCTGTTCTGGGTCTTGCAGGGGCTTCGACCTTTGCACGGGACGAGGATGATTATATACCCGCCTCAAAGGGTGCTAAACAATGAGAAATCTTCTGCTTACCATCCGCTTTCTCGGCACTGCCTATCACGGCTGGCAGATTCAGCAGAATGCTGTTACGGTGCAGGAAATGCTTCAGGCGGCTCTCAGGACGGTGCTTGGCAGTCAGCCCGAAATAAAGGGCTGCTCCCGTACCGATACAGGGGTTCATGCTGCCTGCTTCTGCGTAAGTCTCAAGACCGAAAGCCGTATTCCCTGCGACCGCCTTCCCGCTGCGCTGAATGTAAACCTTCCGAAGGATATTGCTGCTCTCGCCTGCCGCGAGGTGCCTGAGGATTTTCACGCCCGGTACAACGCAAAGGGCAAGCGGTACATATATAAAATTCTGAACACTCCCCTTCGTGACCCCTTTTATGAAGGGCTTGCTCTTCACTATCCGCGCCATATTGACGAAAAGCTCCTTGACGCTGCCTGTCAGGGCTTTATCGGCACCCATGACTTTTCCTCCTTCTGCTCAAGCGGCTCCTCCGTTGAGGATACTGTGCGCACAGTATCCGAAGCCTCTGTCAGCCGTCAGGGGGATATTGTTCTTTTCTCCGTCAGTGCAGACGGCTTTCTCTACAACATGGTGCGCATTATGGTCGGCACCCTTCTTGCGGTAAACGAAGGAAAAATCGATCCGCAGGATATTCCCTGCATCATTGCCTCCCGCGACAGAAACCGCGCAGGCATCACAGCCCCGCCTCACGGGCTTTATCTAGATGAGGTTTTTTATGATTTGTGATTTTTTAAATGAGGGACAATTATGAACAAGGAAAAAGATAAGGTTACTTCCCACAAGACAGCTTCATCCAGACAGCCCTCCCGGGGGGGCTCCAATGCAAAAAAGGTTGTTTCCAAGGCAGCCTCAAAGCCCGTCACTCAGGAGCTTAACAGGCGCTCCTCCTCTGACGGTGCAAAGCGCACAAGCTCCGCACAGACTTCTTCAAGAAAAAAAAGCACACGGAAGAAATCCTCAAAAAGGAAAACTCCCGAGTTTCTCAGGAATCTGCCCACGGCTGCTCGTTTTCTTCTCAAGCTCGGCTGCGTTGTGCTGGTTCTTGTGCTTATCGTTTCAATCTGGACAGCCGTTTCCGGCTGGGCGATGGGCGACCTCTTCTCCCACAGCGTTCAGGTCGTAAAAGACTGGGGTGCTTACGGCGGTCAGGGCAATGACTTTCCTCTGACCCTCAGCGGAAGCCACTCCATAAAGCAGGAGAAGATCGGCGACGGTCTGGCTGTTCTGACAGATACCACTCTGACAATCTACGGCAAAAACGGTCACACCGCCCGCTCTCAGGCGCATTACATGGCAAATCCCGCTCTTGCTGCAGAGAGCAGCTATGCGCTTGTCTATGACATCGGCGGCGACCGCTGGAGATTTGAAACTGCTTCAGAAACCCTCTGCACAGGCGAGGCGGATTCTTCCATTCTGTATGCATCGGTCTCAAGAAGCGGTTATTTTGTCCTTGTGTGCAGCGATGACAATTACCACTCCTCCGTCGCTGTCTACAACAGGTCGGGAGATAAGATATTCGGCTGGAAATGCGCAAATTATTACATAACCTCCGCCGCGATAAACAGCAACAGCACCCTTCTCACCGTCTGCGGTCTCAACGCAGAGGGCGGTCTTATAAAATCCGCTGTCTATGTTCTTGACATCACCGACAGAAACGAGCTCACTGTTGAGACCTTTTCCGACGAGCTTCTGCTGGATGTGTGCTATCTCAAGAGCGGAAAGGCTGTTGTCATAGGCTCTGACAGCATCATCACAGTCTCCGAAAAGGGCGACAGCATTGAAGCTTTACCCCTTGACAACAGGGTGGTCGCCTATGATTTTGATTACAGCAGCGGCGTTGTCTACTGCACCTCCCCCGTTGAGGGCAGCAGCATTGCGGTGCTTACCGCTCTCGATACCGAGGGTCGTCAGCGATTCTCCCAGCAGCTTTCCTGTTATATTACCGATGTTGCGATCTCTTCCGATTATGTAAGCGTTCTTTCTCAGGGCTTCGGAGCTGTCTACTCCATCGAAGGCAGCGAGCTGAGAGAATTTGAGGTCACTGTGGACGCCAAAAAGATCGAGCTTATCGGTGATTATTCCTTTATCCTCTGCAACACCGTTCTGCGCAGGGAAAATATCTGATTTTGTATAAAAAACGCGGACATGTCAAAAATACCTACATAATCATTTATGGAAGGTGACTGACATGTCCGTTTTTTCTTTTGTTTCCGATTGTCTGAAGGCTTTTCTTGTGGGCGGCGTCATCTGTCTTGCAGGTCAGGTGCTGATAGACAGAACAAAGCTGACCCCGGGCAGGATACTTACCCTTTTTGTTGTTGCAGGGGTTGTGCTGACCGCCATCGGCATATATGACCCCATTGTAAAATGGGCAGGTGCAGGGGCTACCGTTCCCCTTACGGGATTCGGCTATTCCCTTGCCATGGGCGCAAAAAGAGCCATTGAGGAGGATGGATTTCTCGGCATCTTTACAGGGGGCGTCACCGCTGCCGCAGGAGGCATAACCGCTGCGGTGGTCTTCGGCTATATTGCAGCCCTTCTTTCAAAGCCGCGGGGCAAAAGCTGAACATTCCCGCTGCGGCAGGAGAAACATGCAGGGTATGGCGCTTTGCGACATACCGCTTCGCATTACAAAAGAGCTTCCCCTGGCGGGAGAATTCTTAAGGAACAATTTATCCTACAACAAACAAACGAGCATCCGTGTTCGGATACCCGTTTGTTTATGTAGTCCTCAAACGCAATGCACCGGAATGGTGCGTATAATTGCGCCCTCCTGTTTGTTCAATCAACAGGAGGTTATTCTTCCTTAGTTAATATGTGCCAAATATCGTTTCCTATAAAGCCACATTTTCGGTATAGTATTTCAGGAGAGGTTGCATTGTTTACTTTTCCAGAAACTGTTGCAAATTCTGCCATACTTGCCATTCGTTTCAGTAGTTCGTTCACAATAAACTGACCAATTTTTCGGCCCCTATAAGCAGGAACGACCTGTATCCATTCTATAATACCCTCATGCAGCGCCTTGTCAAAATCTGCAATACCGCAGCCAGCTATACAAGAGTTTATATTATCGATAGCCATAATCCACAGTTCCGGACAAAATGCCTCTGTTTGGGTATATCCTTTGAGCTGCTCAAAGGTGACTGATAAATCAGTATAGGATTGATTGATGATATCAACCAACAGCGGGATATCATCCTGTTTAGCGGTAACAATGGATATGCCATTCACTGGTGCGATATGTATATCTGTCAGTGAGTGAAACAATCTAAAATATGGCTCATCACAATATTCTTTATACTTATCTTCGGAATACGCAGTATCATGTACAATACACATATTCTGAGGAATTTTTATGCGCTTGTTTTTCCAATAAGGAATAGACAAAACCCCACAGGGATTTTCTTTGTACGCTTCAATTGTAATCATTTTTCCGCCTCCTTTCTTCGCATAACCGCGTCAAAACAGTAGCCATGTGTAATGCGAAGGCTAAATCCTTCCTTTCCATCCCCCTTCCTGGGGGAAGCTCTTTTTGCAATATTACAGATTTCTGTTCCATGTGGTTCTGCTGAGCATTGCAAGCAGGGGGAATATTTCAAGCCTTCCCAACAGCATATCGATGCACAGGACTATCTTTGAAAAGCCGCCGTAGGACGCATAATTGCCTGTTGCGCCAACAGTTTCAAAACCGGGACCTATATTATTGAAGCAGGCGATGACCGCGGAAAAATTTGTCATCATGGTATGATTGTCAACGGATATAAGCAGGAAGCTCAGGGCTATTATCGCAACGTATGCAACCAGATACGAGCTTACATTCGTAATAGTCTGCTCGTTGAGCCTGCGGTTATCCATCTGAATCACCACTGTACGGTCGGGGTGTATCGCCTGACGGACATTACGGCGAAGGGTCTTTGCAAGGATTATTGTACGGGAGACCTTGAGTCCGCCGCCTGTGCTGCCTGCGCAGGCGCCCACGCACATCAGCGCAAGCAATATTCCCTTGGAGAAGGACGGCCACAGCTCAAAATCCGTTGTGGCGTAGCCTGTTGTCGTCATTATACTGCTGACCTGGAAGAAGGAATGGCGAAGCGCTTCGCTCCATGTGGGGTACATTTTCACAATATTCACGAATATTGCAAGCACCGCTGTCAGGTAGTAAAGGACATACATCCGCAGCTCCTGACTTTTAACCACCGACCTGAACTTCTTCAGAAGCAGCAGGTAATAGATATTGAAGTTCACTCCGAAAAGGAACATGAAGATTGTTGTGACATTCTGGGCAAAGGGAGTATAGGATGCCACGCTGTCCCCTTTGACGCCGAAGCCGCCTGTGCCTGCAGTGCCGAGGGCAATGCAAACACTGTCGAAAACAGGCATTTTTCCTATGAGAAGGAAGATGAAGCACAGCACTGTCATTCCGATGTAGATAAGATACAGAATTGCAGCTGTTGACTTCATGTGCGGGGTGAGCTTATCAACATCCGGTCCCGGGCTTTCCGCGCGGAGCAGATGCATATCGGAGCTTTTACCCTTGTTTGCGGCGGGTATAACCGCCATCAGGAATACAAGCACTCCCATGCCGCCCAGCCAGTGGGTAAAGCTTCGCCAGTATAGCAGAGCCCTTGACATGGATTCCAGCTCTTCCCCTGAAAGTATGCTGGCTCCCGTTGTTGTAAAGCCCGATACAGTCTCGAAGAAGGCATTTATGAAGTTCGGGATCTGTCCGCTTATCACAAAGGGCAGACAGCCGAAAAGAGACATGAATATCCAGGAAAGTCCCGTTGCTATAAAGCCCTCCTGGGCATAGAAATCCTGCGTTCTGTTTCTGGTCAGAAGCAGCACTGTGCCCCCTGTAATGCCAATGGCTGCCATGGTATACAGAAAACTCAGTGCTACGCCCCCTTCCCTGTCGCCCAGTGCGATAAAGAGCGGCACGAGCATGAAGAACGCCTCAATCATCAGTACAAGGCTGATGATTCGTGCAACAAGTTTATAATTCATATGGGAACCCTCTTACACTCATTCGCTGAATATATCATTGAACTGAAGTATCGACTCCTCCGCCGTTGCGGTCACCACTACGGTATCACCCACATGATAGACGGTATTGCCGTCGGGGATTATGGATTTTCCCTTATGCATGACGCTTGCAAGAATTACATTCTTTCTTATGGGAACATCCCTCAGGGGAGTATCGATATACATATCCTCTCTGCCGATAACAAACTCCATTGCATCGCACTGTCCGTTTGCTATGGGGTGTACCGTAAGCGCCTTTCCCGATTTTTTCTTCATCGCTCGGGCATACCGCGCGATGATATTGCTGCTTATGTGGGTGGAGCTTATCACGCTGCCTATATTGAGGTTTTCAAGCAGCGCAGGGGATTCTATTCTGTTTATCTTGGTGATGACCTGCTCTACGCCGATCGACGAGCCGTACATTGATACGACCATGTTCACCTCATCAAGTCCCGTCAGGGTGATAAGGGCATCCATGGTGCCGCAGCCCTCTCTGTCCAGAATCTCCTGGGATGAGCCGTCACCTGTGATTATCGTTGCGGTGGGCATTACAAGGGACAGCTGCGCACTGCGCACAGGGTCATTTTCGATAATCTTTACATGAGCGCCCGATTCTGCAAGGCTCTTTGCAAGATACACGCTTATTCTGTCACCGCCGACGATCATTATATATTTGCTTCTCTTCGGCGTCATTCCAAGCTTTCGCACAAGCTGGGAAAGCACCGCATTGGGGGCTGTGACATAGACATCATCGCCGCTTCTGAGCACATAGTCACCGTTGGGGATGACCGCCTTGCCGTCACGCACCACCGCACACACCAGCACCTTGCAGCCGATTTTTTTCGCAAGGGTGCAGATGGGTATATTCTTTATCTTGGAATCATCCGTCAGGCGCAGCTGGACTATCTCTATCCTGCCCTTTGCAAAGGTCTCTCTCTTGAGGAAGGCAGGAAACTGGAGCTGGAGATAAATTTCTCTTGCTACATCCCTGTCGGGATTTACCAGCAGAGAAATGCCGAAATCATCGCGCATTATCGATGAAATATCATTGAATTCCGGATTTCTTATGCGGGGGATAGTGTGAATCTTAGGATTGAGACGCTTTGCCAGCAGACAGCACAGCAGATTGGTCTCATCAGAGCCTGTAAACACTATCAGCAGGTCCGCCTGGGCGATTCCTGCCTGCTCGAGAGTATCCACCGCAAGACAGTTGCCGTTGATTGTCATAAGGTCATATGCATCGGATGCCTTTTTGAGTATTTCGGAATCCTTGTCTATTACCCTGATATTATGCTCCCCTGCGAGAAGCTGTTTGATTATGGAAGTGCCGGCTTTTCCGGCGCCTGCAACTATAATGTTCATTATAACGCAGCCTCCTTGCTGTCAACTGTGATTCAAGTAATGGTTATTATACTACTATGTGCGTCAATTTGCAATATCATGCATTAATGAAGGAAAAAGGGGCTGTTTACATGAGCGCAGGCGGACAACCACAGAGGGTTGTCCCTACGGTTTGTGATGCGAAGCGGTATGTCGCAAAGCGCCATACCCTACGGCGGCAAAAGGTAATATTTTAGGGATGTTTTTTAAACGGGATGCCGAGGGCGTCATCCCCTACGACAATTAATGCCTGGCTACGATTCTTAATCGGAACAGGTGATAGCCCCTGACAAGGGGGATTCCAAAGGTGGAATGACAACAGGTCAGTGTGAGGCAGCGGGTAATCCATGCCGCAGGAAACGGCAAGAGGGAATTCAATAGTAAAGGGGGATTGATACCTCGGGGATGAGGCTTTTGTTTTAAGGTTTTCAAAAACACCTCATCCGAGTTTTGCTTCGCAAAACCCACCTTCCCCTCAAGGGGAAGGCGGGTTCAGGGGTGTTTTTAAACGGGATGCCGAGGGCGTCATCCCCTACGACAATTAATGCCCGGCTACGGTTCTTAATCTGAACAGGTGATAACCCCTGACAAGGGGGATTCCAAAGGGGGAATGACAGCAGGTCAGTGTGAGGCAGCGGGTAATCCATACCGTAAGGAAACGGCAAGAGGGAATTCAATAGTAAAGGGGGATTGATACCTCGGGGATGAGGCTTTTGTTTTTAAGCTTTCCAAACACCTCATCCGAGTTTTGCTTCGCAAAACCCACCTTCCCCTCAAGGGGAAGGCTGTTTCAGGGGTGCCAGGGCGCAGGACGGTCTGGGGTATATGGGTGCAAAGGGACAACCGCAAGGGTTGCGATTTCGGGAGGGCATGGAAGCCCTCCCCTACGGATTTGGGGTAAG
>JAZUPA010000022.1:0-2104 GCA_045604945.1 Acutalibacteraceae bacterium | reverse complement strand
GATGTGGTGTCATGTCATTTATTACAGCATAGGTCTAACCCTGCTGTTTTTATGCCTTGGTCTTGCAGTAAGGCTCTGTGAATGCGGCTGGGATAAAATGAAGCAGTCGCATTTGAAGATTTCGCTTTGGTCGTTGGCTCTGTCACTCCTTTCAATAGGTGCGGCTACGGATGGATTTCAGATTATCGCCCTGTCACTTATCCCTGTGTTGGGCGCAGTCGTAATAAGCGTAATGCTTGACGACAACAAACTGCTTTCAAAAGATAATTCAGGGGCATATATTTCAATCGTAGTAACTGTTATCAGCGCTGTTGCGGGATTATTTATCCTGAACGAGCTCAAGGGCGATATTGTTGCCGGATATGCAGACGCTTTCTCTGATTATTCCAATATTGTTGAATGGTCCGGTAATGCACAAATATTTATTGCACAATATTTCTCCCTTTTAGGTGTCAACGTTCATGACGATATGCCGTTAGCCAGCCTTGACTCTGTAATCAATATCATAAGATTGCTTACAGGTGTTCTTCTGCTGATAATTCCTATTTTGGGATTGTTCTCATTTGGAAGTAAGGGAGATAAATACACCCGCATTGCAGTGTCAGCTCATCTTGTCAATTCTGCAGTTATTATGTTTGCATTTATTTGCGGAGCAGTGTCATCTGCTAACTGGCGTCTTCTGCCAATGATTGGTACCTCGATTATCGCTTCAGTTGCAACAATAAGATGGATTTCTTTGAGTTTCAAACCAAATGCAAAACGCTTTGCAGCTCTGGCTCTGGTTGTTATTCTGCTGTGCAGCTATATACCTGCAACGGAAATGCTCTCTATGGACAAGGAGTACGGCAGAGATAACGCGTTTTATCAGCTGGCAGAAGAACTTGAGAAACGCGGTCTTACATACGGTTATGCAACCTTCTGGAATGCATCGACGGTAACGATGGCTTCTGATTCAGCTGTCAAGGTGCGCAGTATTCAGATAGAAAATGATGTTATTGTGCCGTATCAGTATCAGTCTATGGACTACTGGTTTGACGATCAGGAAGGTCAACAGGAATACTTTGTTGCGCTTGAATATGACGAGTATTACGAGATAGCCGACACAGGCTATTGGTACTATCTCATGTCGGAAAAATTCGTAGATCAGTTCGACTGCGGCAATTATCGTGTCACCGTTTTTGATTCGAATATTTTTATATACGGCTGATAATTAAAAGGCAGAGCAAAGGATTAACTCCTCGGCTCTGCCTTTTTTGCCTAACAAAAATTACTCCCACTAATTGACTACAAAAATAATTTATGCTATTTATAGTTACATAGGAACAATATATACATTTCTCTGTCGTATTTAAATAGAGAGGACATCTCTCGGAAAGGAGAAAAGCAAAATGCCGTTGAAAATCAGACGCAAAAACGGTGAAATTACGGACTTTGTCAACTCGGAGTATCTTCCTGCTTACTACTTCATACCAAAAGAGATACTCGATAAATGCGGTCAGAAGTTGAACAGCATACCGAGGAACATCAGGCAGGTCGTCAGCAGCTGGGATGCCATCGAAACAGTCGAAAGCGACTTGTTTGCCCAGTGCATTATCGATGCCTACGCATATATGGTTTGGCCGTATATGGGACTCAATGCACCAAGAGAGGCGTATTCGGGATATGAGCCGTCATGGCGGTGTGCTCACTGCCCATCGTACTGGATAGATGAGATGATTCATGTCAATGCACTGCCAACAGTAGTTGACCTCTACCGCACAACACCGCCCGATGAAGAGTATGGATACACACCGCTTGAGATTGTCGATATGATCTTCGATTGGCTGGTTCCGCAGGTGATGCGAAAGAACGGTATGGACGAAGTTATTGAGGTTGCAGAACAATATCGCTGCTTTGAGGACTTCGACATCCGCCACAGCAACAGAAAGACCGACTTCTATCGAAAGTGGTATCACACACGCACAGCCCACCCGATAATCTCCCTTGAAGCATGGCAGGAAAGCTATCGTGAGAACAATGACGGTGCGGAGTGGGATATTGCCGATGATACAAGTGACGCTGAACTTGAAGTAACCGCCCAAATTATGGTTGAGGACTTTATGAG
>JAZUPA010000021.1:0-2676 GCA_045604945.1 Acutalibacteraceae bacterium | reverse complement strand
TAAAATTTGAGGAAGTGGACACCACCGACCCCTGGTACAAGGGCGAGGAATGGGCAAAGTACCACCGCAGGGACACTCAGGCAAGCCTGACAAACGGAAAGCTGACCGTAAAGGTAAACACCGAGGGCTGGCTGAGCTTCTACAATCAGAAAGGTGAACTTCTATGCGCCGAATACTGGCGCAACCGCGACAGGCTCAACCGCTACAGCACATCGCTGAGAATCGAAGCGAGAGAAATGCGCCCCATTATGAGCTCTTCCGATTACAGGCTCACCGCTCGTTTTGAGGCATTCGACGATGAGAAGATTTTCGGCATGGGTCAGTATCAGGACGGAAGACTCAACAAAAAAGGTTGTCTGCTTGAGCTTGCAAGCCGCAACGGACAGTCTACGGTGCCGTTTTTTGTTTCTTCAAGAGGTTACGGCTTTTTATGGAATGACCCCTCCTACGGCAGTGTTACCTTCGGCGCAAATGTGACAGAATGGCACAGCGTATCAACACGCAAGATGGACTACTTCATCACCTGCGGCGACACTCCTGCCGAAATCGAGGAGCATTATTCCGCAGCATCGGGCAGAGCTCCGAAGATGCCCGAATACGGTCTCGGCTTCTGGCAGTGCAAGCTTCGCTACCGCAATCAGGAGGAGCTTCTCAATGTTGCAAGAGAGTACAAAAAGCGCGGACTGCCGCTGGACGTTATAGTTATCGATTTCTTCCACTGGACTCGGCAGGGTGATTTTAAGTTTGAAAAGCGCGACTGGCCTGACCCTGACGCAATGGTGAAGGAATTAAAGGAAATGGGCATTGAAACCGTTGTTTCCGTGTGGCCCACCGTTGATGAAAAGAGCGAAAACAGCTGGGAAATGGCTGACAAGGGTTATCTTGTCAAGACCGACCGAGGCAACAATATCGTCATGACATGGATGGGCAACACCACTTTCTTTGATGCAACCAATCCCGGCGCTCAGAAATTTGTGTGGGAAAAGTGCAGAGAGGGGTATTACAAGCACGGAATCCGCTGCTTCTGGCTTGACGAAAGCGAGCCTGAGTACGGTCCCTATGATTTCGACCTCTACCGCTACCATGCAGGCCCTGCACATCAGTGTCTCAACACCTACTGTGTAGGCTATGCAAAGGCTTTCTATGACGGACTTCGCTCCGAGGGTGAGGAAGAGATTCTGTCCCTCGCCAGATGCACATGGGCAGGCGGTCAGAAGTACGGCGTACTCACATGGAGCGGTGATATTTCCTCCACATGGCGCGCCATGAAAGAGCAGATTCCTGCAGGTCTTAACATGGCTATGGCAGGTATTCCCTGGTGGACATGTGACCTGGGCGGATTCATGGGCGGTAATTTCAGCGACCCCGATTTCCATGAGCTGCTGGTGCGCTGGTTTGCATGGGGATGCTTTCTCCCTGTTTTCCGTATGCACGGCGAGCGTTCACCCTGGCACGAGCGAGAAGAGGAATTTATAAACGGCGTCCGCCAGCTTACAAGCGGTCAGGACAATGAGATATGGAGCTTCGGTGAAAATAATTATGAGATAATGAAGGAATATCTCTTTATAAGAGAGAAGATGAGGGGTTACGTGCGCGCTCTTATGGACGATGCAAGCGCAAAGGGTGCTCCCATCATGCGTCCTCTGTTCTACGATTTCCCCGAGGATAAGACCGCGTGGGAGACCGAGGACTGCTATATGTTTGGTCCTGATATGCTGGTGTCTCCCGTCACCGAGCCGGGTGTTACCGAGTGGTCGGTATATCTGCCGAGCGGTACTCGCTGGGTTGATGCATTTACAAAGAAGGTTTACGAGGGCGGACAGCGCGTAACCGTCCCTGCTCCCCTTTCCGTTATTCCCGTAATGCTCCGTGAGGGCTGTGATATTGAGATTTACAGGGATGGGTTCGGGAAGTAAAGGAGAGACTTTATGCAATGGACTGATTACGTCGTCAAATACACAAGTCCTTGGATTGAATCAGACACCGATACCGTTTTTAACAATGTGTGCGTGGTGATATTTATACTTGCCATCATGCTCCTTGTCAGTGTTTTCATTATTCTCAAGAATAACTTAAAGGATGGTCTGAAGCACTATTGGGAAAACAGCGAGCCTCTCAGAAGACCCCCTACAGCGGCTGATAAAAAGAAAGCTCTGGCACTTCTTTATATCAGTATGCCGACGGCCTCAGCCATGGGCGCATTGCTGCTTATGTGGTATTGCGGTATTCCGATTATCTGGATATTTCTAAAATGTTATTTTGACAGTGTGAAAAATGATGATGAAGTTATGCGGTTCTCCGCAAAAGAGAAGCTTCTGGTATATTTTTTTAATCCTGTTCTGCCTTATCTTGTTCTGGCTTTTCTTATGCTGTTTGGAATGCCTTATAAGCTGATTCCTTAATATTGAACCCACCGCGGATATTTTGTAATCTGCGGTGGGTTGTTTTTTGAAGGCGTCTCGGTTCACCGTAGGGGATATGAGAACATAAATGTTCTCGCTTCCCCGTCCCGTTTCCATATTCCCCGTCCCATTTTTCCTGCAAACCCCAGCACCGCCGTAGGGGAAATGAGAACATAAATGTTCTCGTCTCCGTGCCCTCCCGTTTCCACATCCCCGACAAACTCCGCATACTCCGTCGGGGACGACTATCAGTCGTCCGCTATGCAACAGGCTT
>JAZUPA010000020.1:0-7057 GCA_045604945.1 Acutalibacteraceae bacterium | reverse complement strand
AAAAAGGAGCAGCGAAAGCTGTCCCTTTTGTTTTCTGATAAAACCCGTAGGGGACGATGCCCACATCGTCCCCTACAATGGGGAGGTTGCATCTCACACGGAAGTATTACTGCTCAGATTCCATCAATGAAAGGGGGTTGTATATACATAGGATACGGCGCTGTCTTCGGCGATTTTCATGATGTTTTCCTTGTCTGCAACAACTGCAAAGCCGAAAATATCAAGGCCGTTATTCTCGACATAACCGATAATGCTGCTCCAGTCAAGGCGATTGAGCGCCAGCATATCCGCAGTGTCGGGATGGTCCTTCATGTATCGGAGCATACTGACAAAATGGGTCTGCATAGCCTCGCTGCTGTTTGCATCCGCGTCATACTGCTCGACACTGCCGTTGTTATCCAGCAGGCACAGTTTGGGGTATTTCTCGCGATTCCAGTCAAGGCAGCGTCCTGCAAGCTCGGGACAGAAGCCCAGATGGTCAGGGGAATAGTTTTCGGTGTAAACACCGCACCAGAGAGCGCCGCTGCGGATATCCTTTTCGGAATACCAGCTGTAGAACTCCTCATATTCGGTCAGCTCTTGGAGGGTGAAATATGCGGTGTAGTAAGAGCGGTCATCAAGCTCGCTGAGGGCTGCAAAGGCATCCGCTGCATCGCCTGCGGCACCTGTGCCGCTGAAGATATGATAGTTTTCTTCATCTATAACAAAAGCGTTGCTTGTGGGATAACTGAACAGATTGGGGTCATAGAGCAGAAGCTCGCCTCGGGTAAGCTTTCCGCTGACAGAGGTGAAGGCGCCCGTAATCGATGTGGTCTGAGGGATGGTGATGTTGTATTCTCCGTAGCCCTCAGCATCGATAATTGCCTTGTTGCGGTATTTTCCGGGGAGGAAAAGCTCGGTGAATACCGAGAGCTCAAGGTCAAGGCGGGTCGTTTCGATCCCGTATTCCGAGGTGGCAACAACCTCGGTGGGGTCGTAATATGCGCTTGAAACCGCCTGAGGCACTATAAAAATCACTGCCAGCACGATGACAAGGATGATTGAACCGATGATTATGCCGCTTTTTGCAAAGGCTCGGCGGATGGAGGAATTAATGGCAGCGGTAAACTGCTTTGCCTGCTTTTCATCCTCATCGCCTTCGGGCAGGCTGATGTCGGGGACTGAAATATCCGCTTCGTCAAACAGATAATCGCTTATAGCCTCGTGCTTTTCAATCTCCGCTTCAAGCAGCGCCCTGTTTTCATCGGACAGAGTTCCCATCTTATACTGTTCTATCATTTCACGAAATGTCATTGTCGTTTACCTCCAGATATTGTCTTACTTCCTGCTTTGCGCGGAGTGTAAGCACCCGTACATTCGCAGGGGTCAGGTTAAGAACGGAAGCAATTTCCTTCTGGGAAAGTCCTCCGAAATAGTGCATTATCAAAACTTCCCGCCTGTTTCGGGAAAGCCTTCCCAGAGCGAGGTACAGAAGACGGTTTTCTTCCTTCTGGATAACCGCCGACAGGGTGTCGTTCTCCGATATTTCCTGCAGATATTCTCCCGGCTCATCCTCTGCAATGTGCTTTTCGGCTTTGCAGTGGTTGAAATAAAGGTTTCTTGCAACCATATACAGCCATGCGCGCATATTGCCGTGGCTGTCCCCAAGGGACAGGAGAGCCTTCAGAAATGTATCCTGCGCCAGGTCTTCGGAAAGGTCGGAGCGTCGGCACAGGGAATACAGATAGAGATAAATCTCTCTGTAATATGTGCGGTACAGCTCATTAAGCAGCTTGTTGTTGATAATACAGCCCTCCTTTCCTTTGTTTGCGAATGCATTCATACATATAACAATCCTGAGAAGAAAATGTTACACCGAAAATATTATAAATGTAAAATTCAGTTTGGACAATAGAAAATAAAGTGCAGAAAAGCCCCGTAATCCAAGACTTTTCATTAGATTATATGCATAATACCTAATAAATCGGCGCACAGGTAGTCACAATGCCGAAATAGTGCGGAAAATGGGATTTTGACAAAAAATAATCAATCTAACTATAGCAATTGGCGACAAAGTCTGCTATAATTATGATGTTTGGGTGTACCTATAAAAAGTGCGCCCGTATCCCTACAATTTCCATTTTTGCAAGGAGGAAATATAATGCGCAAAATCATCAGCACTCTGCCCTTCAACGGCACAGAGGAGCAGAAAGCAAAACTGATGGCAGCTATCGAAGCTCACAAGGAGCAGAGAGGTGCCGTCATGCCCGTCCTTCAGGCAGCACAGGAGATCTACGGTTATCTGCCCTATGAGGTTCAGCTCATGGTAGCAGAGGGTCTTAACGAACCCCTTGAGAAGGTCTACGGTGTTGCAACATTCTATTCTCAGTTCGCACTGTCCCCCAAGGGCAAGTATCACATCTCTGTATGTCTCGGTACTGCATGCTACGTCAAGGGCGCACAGGCACTTGTTGACAAGATCACTGAGATCACAGGCGTACGTCCCGAAGAGTGCTCTTCTGACGGAAAGTTCTCTCTGACCGCCTGCCGCTGCATCGGTGCATGCGGACTTGCTCCCGTTCTTACTATCAACGACGATGTTTACGGCAGACTTACCGCTGACGACATCCCCGGTATTCTTGCCAAGTACGAATAAGAGGGAAAAATAAATGAAAATCTGTACCATTCAGGAGCTGCTCGATGCAAAAGTCCTTTGCAACGAGGAGATGCTCGGACACCATGTGTATTCCGCCTGCGGAAGCGACATGATGAGCGATGTTCTGGCTTATGTCAAGGATCAGGCTGTACTTCTCACGGGGCTCGTGAATTCTCAGGTTATAAGAACCGCGGAAATGATGGATATGGTGTGCATCGTTTTCGTCAGAAACAAGAAGCCCACAGAGGAAATGATACAGCTGGCTGTAGATCACGGTATAGTACTTCTCTCTACTGAAAAGCGCATGTATGACGCATGCGGACTGCTCTACTCCAGCGGACTTACCGGAACCGCAAGGAAGGTGGGTCAGTAATGAGTGAGCTTGTTAAATTTCATTACGATGTAGACGGCGACAATTTCACCTCGGCAGGTCAGGCATCTGTCATGGTGAAGAAGAGCCTGCGTGATATGGGAATCTCTCCCGAAATCTACCGCAGAGTTTCAATCGCCATGTACGAGGGTGAGATAAACATGGTCATTCATGCCGACGGAGGAACCGCAGACGTTATAGTCTACGAGGACGGAATAGAAATAATCCTTGCAGACAGAGGTCCCGGAATCCCCGATGTTGAGCTTGCAATGAAGGAGGGCTATTCAACAGCCCCCGACAATATCCGTTCCCTCGGCTTCGGCGCCGGAATGGGCTTGCCGAACATGAAGAACTACACCGATGAGATGAGAATCGATACGGAGGTAGGACGCGGTACGACAATCACCATGCGCGTCAATTTCTGATTATGACTATTTACAAGCATTCGGTATCAATTGATCCGCAGAAATGCCGCGGCTGCACCGCCTGCATGAAGCACTGCCCCACGGAGGCGATAAGAATCCGTGAAGGGAAGGCGGAGATAGACTCCCAGCGCTGCATAGATTGCGGACAGTGTATCCGCGTTTGTACGCACCATGCCAAAAAGCCCGTCCACAGCAAGCTTGAAAAGCTCTCGGAATACAAGTGGAAGATCGCCCTCCCGGCACCTGCCCTTTACGGACAGTTTGATTCCCTTGATGATGTGGACTATGTCCTGGATGGACTGCTTAAAATAGGTTTTGACGATGTGTATGAGGTATCCGCCGCCGCCGAAGTGGTGTCGGGCTACACAAGGATGTATCTGCACACCGACAGGGTCGTAAAGCCCGTAATCAGCTCTGCATGCCCTGCGGTCGTCAGACTTATCGAAACAAGATTCCCTTCCCTGCAGGATCATATAATGCCCCTGCTGCCCCCGGTTGAAATCGCAGCCATAAAGGCCCGCGAAAAGGCTCTTGCGGAGCATCCGGAGCTTTCTGATTCCGACATCGGAGTGTTTTTCATCTCTCCCTGTCCTGCGAAGGTAAGCTATGTTTCAAACGGTATTGACGGCAAAAAGAGCAAGGTTGATGAGGTCATCGCCATAAACGATGTCTACTTCCTGCTGCTCAATGTAATGAAGAGAGAGGTAACCCCCCGCCAGATAGCACAGTCGGGCAAGGTTGGCGTCGGCTGGGCAACCACCGGCGGCGAAGCCTCTGCAATCTTCAATGAGCGTTATCTTGCTGCCGACGGTATCGACAATATAACAAGAGTTCTGGATATGATAGAAACGGGAAATATGCCTCAGCTTGAGTTCATCGAGCTCAATGCCTGCCCCGGCGGCTGCGTCGGCCGGGTTATGGCGGTGGAAAACCCCTACATAGCAAAGGCACGACTTCAGACATTGAGAAAATATCTCCCTGTTTCACAGAACAATATAATTGATGACGAATACATCCCCGAAAGCTGTTTCTTTGAGACACTCCCCACCTTCAGCCCCATAAACCGCCTCAGCGACAATATCGGCGCATCCATCAGAATGATGGCTGAAATTCAGCGCATACGCGAAAGTCTCCCCGGCATCGACTGCGGAACCTGCGGCGCGCCCAACTGCCGAGCCTTTGCAGAGGATATAGTCAAGGGCAAGGCAAAGCTCTCCGACTGCATAATCGGCATGAGAGACGAGCTGAGAGAGTACCTCAAGGCAAAGAACGAAGAGCAAGGAGAATAATTATGACGGTATCCGAATTTGCTGCCGGCAACGGCTTTACTGTGCTTTCCCTTCCGAAGCCCGACAGGGTTATTGAGGGCGGTTACATAGGCGATCTGCTCAGCTGGGTTATGAGCAAGGCAGAAAGCGGCAATGCATGGATAACCATAATGAGCAACGCCAATATCTGTGCTGTTGCCACCCTTACGGATGTTTCCTGCATCATCCTCGCTGAGGATGTGGCTCTCGATGAGAGCGTCAGAGCACTGGCAGAGGAGAAGGGCATCAACGTGCTTTCTTCTTCCTTGTCCGCCTTTGACATTGCAGTGAAGCTTTCAGCGGCTCTTTAGGCTGATGGGAAAGTATTATTACGATTTTCACATCCATTCCTGCCTGTCGCCCTGCGGTGAAGATGAAAGCACGCCCAACAGCGTTGCCGGAATGTGCGCCATAAACGGCATACAGATCGCCGCACTGACAGACCATAACACCTGCCGCAACTGCCCTGCATTCTATGTGGCTGCAAAGCGGTACGGAGTTATCCCCATAGCAGGCATGGAGCTTACAACCATGGAGGATATCCACGTTGTCTGCCTGTTTGAAAATCTCGAGGATGCACTGAGCTTCAACGATGAGATAGACAAGAGGAGAATGAGGATACCAAACCGTCCCGACCTGTTCGGTCATCAGCAGATACTCGATGATGAGGACAACTTCATTTCCGAAGAAGCAGACCTGCTGATAACTGCAACGGATATTTCAATTGACGAGGTGCCTGAGGTGGTGGAAAGGTTCAACGGAATCTGTTATCCTGCCCACATCGACCGCACTTCAAACGGCATAGTCGCCACCCTTGGCGTATTTCCCGAAACCCCCGTGTTCAGCTGCTTTGAGCTGCACGACGGGGACAAGTACGAGGAATACTGCGAAAGGTTCCCGATGCTCAGAAACATGAAAATGTTAGTCGGCTCGGATGCTCACAACCTTATGGATTTAAGAGACGCGGAAGCGTATCTTGAGATCGAGGATGAGCCCTACAGCGGTGACTTTGTCAGAAAACAGCTTTTTAAGGTGCTGAGAGGACAATGAAAGAATTATCCCTTAACATACTCGATATAGCGGAAAACTCAGTCAAGGCGAGAGCTAAGCTCATCACCATCGCACTTGAGGAAACGGAAAACACTCTGCGGTTTACCATTACCGACGACGGCTGCGGCATGAAGCCGGAGTTTCTGAGAAAGGTTACAGACCCCTTTGTTACAACCAGGACAACCCGTCCTGTTGGCATGGGAATATCCTTCTTAAAGCTTGCGGCAGAGCAGACAGGCGGCAATCTGACCATAGAGTCTGTTTCCGAGGAGCTTTCCCCGGAGGAACACGGAACGGTTCTTTCCGCTCTCTTCTACACCGATCATATTGATTACGCGCCGCTCGGTGATATAGTTTCAACTATAACAACGCTGATCCACGGCTCACCGGAAATCGATTTCGTCTTTACGCACACCCACCCGAAGGGGGAGATAAGTCTTGACACCCGAATGCTTCGGGAAGTGCTTGAGGACGTACCGCTTAACAGCGTGGAGGTAATAGCCTGGATCGGCTCCTCTCTGCAGGAACAGTACGCCGAGTCCGGTTACACAATATAAGTTTTGAAAAATTATTCGGAAAGGAATGTATATCATGAAATCTTTAGCTGAACTGGCTGCAATCAAGGAGCGCATGAAGGGTAAGGTCGTTATCCGTGAGGGCTCCGGTGAAATCCGTGTAGTCGTCGGTATGGCTACCTGCGGTATCGCAGCAGGCGCACGTCCCGTTCTCGCAGCATTCGTTGAGGGTGTTGCAAATGCAGGTCTTGCTGACAAGGTCAGCGTAACCCAGACAGGCTGCATCGGCATCTGCCAGTATGAGCCCGTTGTCGAGGTCTACACCTCTGACACAGAGAAGACTACCTACGTCAAGATGGATGCAGAGAAGGCTGCACGCGTAATTGAGGAGCACCTCAAGAACGGTAACGTCGTTTCTGAGTACACCATCAACAACGTTGCAAAATAAGAGGAGGAACTGACAAATGATTCGTGCTGAAGTGCTTATCTGCGGAGGTACCGGTTGTACTTCCTCCGGCAGTGTTAAAATTCAGGCAGCATTCAGAGAGCATCTCGCAGCAACAGGTCTTGCTGACGAAGTAAAGCTTGTTCAGACCGGCTGCTTTGGTCTTTGCGCTCTCGGTCCCGTTGTTGTTGTATACCCCGAAGGCGTATTCTACAGCAATGTTACCGTTGAAGACGTTGAGACAATCGTTAAGGAGCATCTCCTTAAGGGTCGTATCGTAGAGCGTCTTGTTTATGCTGACGTTCCCGCT
>JAZUPA010000019.1:0-9811 GCA_045604945.1 Acutalibacteraceae bacterium | reverse complement strand
GGCAAGCGAGATGAAGGCTGACAGTGAGCTGGCAGGTCAGCTTGTAATATGGACAACGCTCTTCTCCATGGCAACAGTCTTTGCCCTTGTCACAGTTCTTCGTACAATAGGCATCTTTTAATGAGGTGATAGCTTGATATTGAAAAAAGTTGACTTATATGAGTATTACGGCTTGAAGAAAAATAAACACACCGACGGAGTTATGACCTGCTATCTGCAGGAGAGCAACGACGCGGTAAATATAAACCGCAGATTCCCGTCAGTGATAATATTCCCCGGGGGAGCATACAGGTATCTGTCTCCAAGGGAGGCAGAGCCCATTGCCATGCGCTATTATTCCGCAGGCTTTTCGGCTTTAGTGCTTTCCTATTCGATAGCCCCCCTGTCTTTTCCCGTGGCACTGAGGGAAGCGGCAATGGCAGTGCGGTATCTTCGGGAAAATGCAGAGGAGCTGCAGCTTGCACCGAATAAAATAGCAGCCCTTGGCTGCTCGGCAGGAGGTCACCTGCTGGGAACACTCTCGACACTGTATAACAGCGAGTTTGTACCCGACAGTCTTGTTTCCGCCCGTCCCGATGCATCAATCTATTGCTACCCCGTTGTAACCATGGGGGAGAAGTCAAATATAGAAAGCGTATATAACATAAGCGGCGGCTGCGAGCGGATAGCGAGCATGCTTTCAATAGAAAAGCTTGTCCATGAGGATTGCCCCCCTGCTTTTATCTGGCACACCTTCGAGGATGGCAGCGTGCCTGTAAAGAACAGCCTGCTTTTGGCCTCTGCCTATGAGGATGCAGGAGTACCCTTTGAAATGCACATATTTGAACATGGCGGTCACGGCATGAGCACCTGCGATGAGTTGTCCAACAATACAGGCAATATCCCGCAATGCAGCACCCTTGCTCCAAAATGGCTGGAAGCCAGCATAAAATGGCTTGCAGATAACAATATCAAAATCACCGATACGGAGGAATAACATATGGAAAAGTTAAATTATGCGGTTCTCGAAAAATCAGGTTATGACGGATACATACTCAGGGACGCTCCCGAAAAGGTAATGCAGTTCGGTGAGGGCAACTTCCTGCGCGCATTCGTAAACTACTGGTTCGATGTTTCAAACGAAAAGGTCGGCTGGAACGGCAAGTGCGTTCTGGTTCAGCCTCTCGAGTTCGGTCTTACCGATATGATATACGCCCAGGAGGGACTTTATACCCTCTATCTGCGCGGCATGGAGAACGGTGAGAAGATCGACCGCAGAAGAGTTATATCTTCTGTATCAAGATGCCTCAACCCCTATACCGAAAACGGCTTTGCTGAAATGATGAAGCTTGCTGTTTCCGATGACCTTGAGTACGTTGTTTCAAACACCACCGAAGCAGGTATCGTCTATGACCCCGCCTGCTCTTTTGAGGATAAGCCTGCCGCTTCCTTCCCCGGCAAGCTGACACAGGTTCTTTACGAGCGCTTCAAGGCAGGCAAGGGCGGACTTGTAATCCTCTCCTGCGAGCTTATCGACAACAACGGCAAGGAATTGCTCAAGTGCGTTGAGCAGTATATTGCCCAGTGGAATCTCGGCGAGGAGTTCCTTTCCTACTGCAAGGAGAAATGCACCTTCTGCTCAACCCTCGTTGACAGAATCGTACCCGGCAGAATCCGCGATGCAGAGGAAGTCAGGAAGCTTGAAGAGATCAACGGCTACAGTGACGATCTTATTGACGTAGGCGAGGTTTTCGGCGTCTGGAACATCGAAGGCCCCGAGTGGCTTTCCGAGAAGCTCCCCTTCAAGGCAGCAGGCGTAAACTGTCCTGTTGTTCCTGATGTAACACCCTACAAGAAGAGAAAGGTTCGTATCCTCAACGGCGCACACACAGGCTTTGTGCTGGGCGCATATCTGGGCGGCTTTGATATAGTCCGCGACTGCATGGAGAATGATGATGTCCGCGGATTTATGAACAAGATGCTCTATGACGAAGTAATTCCCACCCTTCCCCTTGATAAGGCTGACCTCGAATCCTTTGCTTCTGCTGTGCAGGACCGCTTCAACAATCCCTTTGTAAATCACGAGCTGATGAGCATATCTCTCAACTCCACCTCCAAGTGGCGCGCTCGAAATATGCCCTCATTCCTCGATTATATCGAAATCAACGGCAAGCTCCCCGTATGTCTTACCATGAGCTTTGCAGCTTACATTGCATTCTTCTCCAATGATATTCAGGCTCTTACCGATGCAGGTCTCGTCTGCCGCAGACCCAAGGGCAATGAATACACCTGCTCTGACGACCGCTGGGCTCTTGAGTTCTATTATGAGCACAGAAACGACAGCATTGAGGACCTCGTCCACGCTGTAATGACCAACGAGCAGATGTGGGGTCAGGATCTCACCGCCATCGAGGGCTTTGAGCAGGCAACCGTTGAAAATCTCAGATTCATCCGCGAAAACGGCGCAATCGCAGCCTACGCCCGCTGCCTCTGATATAAACAAACCCAAAATTTGGATCAAACCTTTTTAAAGGTTTGCAGTTTCCAAAGGCAGAGCCTTTGGTCGCTTTCCGCAGAAAGCGAAATCCCCATACTTACCAAAGCGCAGGAAGATAGAAAAACAGTCCGGTGGACTGTTTTTCGTAAGAGACCCTCGCCGGGGGTTATATTTTCCTTCGGAAAATTAACAGTTTATCCTTTGGATAAACATGTTCTTTGGGTTGCCCAAAGGGCAACTTAATAAAACGAACAGGGAGGCATCACTATGCCCGACTTTATAAAAATCAATCCTCTCGATAACGTAGCCGTTGCCCTTCGCCCTGTTGCAAAGGATACAGTATGCACTATCGAGGGTCAGAATATCACCGCACTTTCCGATATACCTCAGGGACATAAAATCGCCCTTGCATCCATTTCAGAAAACGAAAACGTTATAAAATACGGATTTCCCATCGGTCATGCCACCGCCGATATTCCTGCAGGTCAGTGGGTGCATACTCATAATATGACCACCAATCTCTCGGGCGAGGTTGAGTACACCTACAACCCCGACGTGCATTATTTGCCCGAAAGTGAAGCGGAGACCTTCATGGGCTACCGCAGGAAAGACGGCAAGGTTGGCGTGCGCAATGAGATATGGATAATCCCCACCGTCGGCTGTGTCAATGACATCGCAAAGGCTATGGTGAAGGATAACCAGCACCTTGTAAAAGGCTCCATCGACGGTCTTTACACCTTCACCCATCCCTTCGGCTGCTCTCAGACGGGAGAGGATCATGCCCAGACAAGAAAGCTGCTGGCTGCACTGACCCGCCACCCTAATGCAGGTGCAGTGCTGGTGCTCAGTCTCGGCTGTGAAAACCTCACCCACGACCAGTTTGTGGCTGAGCTTGGAGATTACGACGAAAACAGAGTGAAATTCCTCACCTGTCAGGAAGTCGAGGATGAAATGACTGCGGGCGCAGAGCTTCTTTCTCAGCTTGCTGAGTTTGCATCTTCCTTTGAGCGCACCGAAATTCCCTGCAGTGAGCTTGTAATCGGCATGAAGTGCGGCGGCTCCGACGGACTTTCGGGCATCACCGCAAACCCCACAGTCGGTCGCTTCTCCGATATGCTGGTTTCAAAGGGCGGCTCTACCGTGCTGACCGAAGTCCCCGAAATGTTCGGCGCAGAGGGCTTCCTTATGAATCGCTGCGTTGATGAGGGCATATTCAATAAAGCCGCCAATATGATAAACGGCTTTAAGGCTTACTTTATCCGCCACGGCGAGGCTGTATACGACAACCCCAGTCCGGGTAACAAGCAGGGCGGCATCACTACCCTTGAGGATAAATCCTGCGGATGCGTCCAGAAGGGCGGCTCTGCGCCTATTTCTGACGTCATCGGCTACGGCGATGCAGTTACAACCAAGGGGCTCAATATGCTTTACGGTCCCGGCAATGACCTTGTTTCCGCGACCGCCCTTACCGCGGCAGGTGCGCATATCATTCTGTTCACAACCGGCAGAGGTACCCCCTTCGGAGCACCTGCACCCACACTCAAAATAGCCACCAATACTCCCCTTGCCACAAAGAAATCCTCGTGGATAGACTTCAACGCAGGCATCGCCGCAGACGGCACTGCCACAATAGACGAAGCGGGCAGGGCGCTCTTTGAGCTTGTTCTGGAGGTGGCATCGGGCAAACAGACCCGAACCGAAGAGCAGGGCTTCAGGGAGATTTCCATATTCAAAGACGGCGTAATGCTGTAACGAGGTGACATATGCTTCAGATAGGAATAAGACTTCACGACGTAAATACAAACTGCCCCGAGGAAATGCAGACCATAGAAGCAAGGGCTGCAAAGGCGAAGGAAGAGGGCTTCTCCTGCGTGCATCTTGCGCCCCAGAAGGTTATTAAGGGTGTTGCTTTTGACAACACCACCATGACCGAAGGAATGGCAAGATATTTCAAGAGAGTATTTGAAAAGGAAGACCTTGACATTGCGGTTCTCGGCTGCTATCTCAACCTTGCACACCCCGATAAAGAGAAGCTTGCAGAGATAAAGAGCCGCTATTACGGAAATATCCGTGTGGCAGCACTGTCAGGCGCCTGCCTTGTGGGTACCGAAACAGGCGCCCCCAACGCCGAATACAAGTATGACAGCAACACCCATTCAAAGGGCGCTCTCAAGACCTTCATGCACAATCTTGCGGATGTGGTGGAATGTGCTGAGAGCTACGGCGTCACTGTTGCCATTGAACCTGTATGGAACCACATTGTATATGATGCTGACCGCGCCCTTGAGGTGATAAAGGGTATAGGAAGCCATAATCTGCGCATAATTCTTGACCCTGTAAATCTGCTGGGCATGGAGAATGTTGATCGGCGCGACTATGTAATAGCCGACGCCATGGACAAGCTCTGCGACCATATTGCAATGGTGCATATCAAGGATTTTGTAAGAGAAAACGGTAAGCTTATAAGCGTCGGCGCAGGAAACGGTGAAATGGCTTACACAGAAATTCTCCGTTTCCTCAAGGCAAGAAAGCCGTACATACACGCAACCCTTGAGAACACGACCAACGAAAATGCGGTAGCCGCAAGGGAGCTTATCGAGGGAATATATGCACAGATCTGATGTACGATATGTACATTAAGGACATCAGGAAGTCTATGTGAAAGCGTTTTCAATCCGAAGTTTTTTGTCAGATTTGTCATTTTTAGCAGGCCAATTCCAGCGAAATGAACAAAGTGCATAAAAACTGCGTGTTAAAATGACTTTTTTGTGCATATAGAGAATTGTTTTTGATATGTACAGAGACAAAATCAAAAATTACAATAGAATTACGATGGATGTTTCTTCTCAAATAAACATTCAAATTAATGTTGAGGTCGGTTTTTGCTCCCGATAATGTGAGCGCTTACAAACCTCAGTCGAAACCAAATGTAAAAAAGGGATACCATGAAACGTCAATACAGCTTTTCGCAGTATCGGGTGATAGACCTTTCACTCTTTGCCGTAATGCTTCTGGTTTTCGAATTCCTGATAATATCCGCAACAAAGTGGTTCCCCACTGAGCTGTATACAGTCTCGCTGGCGGCAGCCATCACAGCCATCGTCATGATGCGCTGGGGCGCCTTCGCTGCAATACATGCGGTGCTGGGCGGCGCGGTATACTGCATATTCACTGCAGCGGCACCTCAGCAGTTCCTGATATACTGCGCAGGAAATCTGCTCTCGATGCTCTCGCTGCTGATGATAAAGTTTATCGGGTCGGAAAAGATAAGAGGCGATGTTATTCTGTCGCTGTTGTTTGCCCTCTGCACTCAGGTGCTCATGCAGGTGGGAAGAGCGGCAGTCGCAATGCTGATGGGCTACTCCTTCAGCAGCGCGCTGGGCTTCATAATGACAGATGTTCTTTCAATAGTCTTTACAATGGTCATCGTCTGGATAGTGAGACATCTGGACGGAATGTTTGAGAACCAAAAATCATATCTCCTTCGCATTCAAGAGGAGCGCGAAAAAGAAAGGGGAGAAAATCTTGAGTAGATCAAGAAAACTTAAAAAATCAATGGCGGCTGACTTCCTTGTATTTGATGAAGTCACAGGTACTTACTCGGAGAATCCCGAGCAGGCGGTGCGAGACGACGTAGAAAAGCATTACTGGCTGCACGTCGGAAGAACCATCCTCAAGGACTGGCGACTGTATGCAATGCTCGTTCCCATGATCCTTGTGTTCCTGTTCTGGAGATACTTCCCGATGTATGAGCTCCTCAGATGCTTCAAGATAGAGCGTGAGGTCTCAAGCGTCGCCGAGTGGGATTTCCTGGGCTTTGCAAACTTCAAGGAGCTGCTCTTCGGCGGTCAGCTCAATACACATGCTCCCCAGTTCTGGCGAGCACTGAGAAACACCTTCCTTCTCAGCTTCTACGGACTGTGCTTCGGTTTCCCGATGCCCATCATCCTGGCTCTGTTCTTCAACGAGATCAAGTCAAACATCCTTCGAAGCGTATATCAGGTGTTTACATACCTCCCGAAGTTCATCTCCACCGTTGTTATGACTTCACTCATCGCACTGCTTGTAAAGCAGGGCTCCCTGACCACCAATATGGGTATCCTTTCCCAGTTCCTTGCAAACATCGGTCTTATCAGTGAAGAGGCTGCATATGCAGGTCTCCTCAATGACCCGAGCTACTTCAGAGCAATCTACCAGATAAGCGGTATCTGGGAGGGCGCAGGCTACGACAGTATCGTATTCTTCGCAGCGATTATCGCAATCTCCCCCACAAGCTATGAGGCAGCACAGATAGACGGCGCAGGCAAGATGGCTCAGATGAGATACGTTGTTCTCCCCAGTATCCTCTCCACAATAGTCATCATGCTCATCACCAGAATCGGTTCACTCCTCAACATCGGTTACGAAAAGGTTCTCCTTCTTTATAATGTAAATACCTACGAAACTGCAGACGTTGTATCCACACTGTCCCAGAGAATCGGTATGGCGGAGGGCGGACTTACCGGTCTTGCATCGGCTGCCGAAATGATGAACAACGTGGTCGGTATGCTGCTTGTTATCGGAGCAAATACCATAGCCCGTAAGGCGTCCAACGTTTCACTGTATTAAGGAGGGCGCAGCATGAAAAGAAAACTTGAGATATCCGAGCTTATATTCAAAGTCATAAGCTACACTCTTCTTACAATATTCGCTCTCTGCTGTCTGTATCCCTTTGTGTATGCGATCTCCGCAGCACTCAGCGGAAGACACGCGGTGGAATACGGTGAGGTAGTGCTTCTTCCCAAGGACATCCAGTTTGAAGCATTCTCCGAAATGTTCAACAACAACATGTTCTGGAACGCATATTCCAATACCCTGTTCCTTACCTTCTACGGCACAATCTGGGCTCTGCTGACCTCTATCCTCGGTGCATACGCACTTTCGAAGAAGAGACTGCTGTTCAGAAAGTTCTTCAACTTCTTCCTGGTTTTCACCATGTGGTTCTCCGCAGGTATTGTTCCCCAGTACCTCAACTACCTAGATACTCAGGAAGTGTTCAAGTCCGTTGGCATCACCGACGATAAGTGGCTGGTAGTCATCGCCATGGGTATGGCGGCAATGAACATCATCCTGCTGAGAAACGCCTTTGAGGGCGTTCCCTCCGAAATCGAAGAGGCAGCAATCGTTGACGGTGCAACAGAATTCCAGGTTCTTTCCAAGGTTTACATCCCCATGAGCAAGTCCACCATCGCAACAGTTGCTCTGTTCTTCGCAATCTCCCGTTGGAACGGTTACTTCTGGGCTCGCCAGATGATCTCCAACAAGAACGAGCATCCCCTGCAGGTATTCATCCGACTCAAGCTCGAGGAGTACACCGACCCCGACCAGATGGCAGGCTGGAATGAGGTCTATGCATCCGATTCAATGATCTACGCATTGATCGTCTGCTCCATCGTTCCCATCCTTGTTATCTATCCCTTCATTCAGAAGTACTTCGCCAAGGGCGTAAACGTCGGCGGCGTCAAGGAGTAATCTGAAGACCATTATTATCGTATGTTTTGGGTAGGAGAAGCCCATAAAAAACATAAAAAAATTTCATAGGAGGAAATTATGAAAAACGTAAAATCCATTCTGGCAATGATCCTCGCAGTTGCTATGCTGGCTACCCTCTTCGTAGGCTGCGGCAACGAGCTCGAGACCCCCGCAGAGCCTGTTGTATCTGCAACAGACGTTACTGAGACCGACATCGATCCTCTCGCATTCGCAGAGGGCACCGTTCTTCGCATGGCAGTTGGTTACAACAATGCTAAGACCGGTATGAGCTTTGATGCAGAAGTCGCAGGCGAAGGCGTTACCCTCGCTGACGGCAAGACCTATCACGCTGGCGACCTTAAGCCCACCTGGGTTGAGGTTCAGAACGTTCTTGGCTTCGTAATCGAAGACAAGTATCAGGGCAACTCCGCTGCTAACGAGTTTGAGTACTGGAAAGAAAGACTCAACGAAGTTGACATCGTAAGCGGTCCCGCTTCCAAGCTCTCCGAGTACGGCGAAGCTGGTTCCATCGTTAACCTCGCTGACTACCTCGACATCATGCCCAACTTCGCAGCATATCTCGAGGCTAACCCCATCGTTCGTCTTTCCATCACCGGTAACACCAGCACTGGTGCTATCTACTTCTCCCCCTACTTCGACGGTGTTAACGACATCGAGCGTATGCCCCTTATGAGAACTGACTGGGTTGAGAAGCTCCTCAACGGCTCCGGCGAGTTCACTGCTGAGGCATCCAACCTCCTCGCAGCTGCAGCATACGAGCCCTACATGCCCACCACCGGCAAGGTAGAGATCGACGTTGTTAAGGCTGACGGTTCTGCTGTTGAGTCCATCTCCAAGGACTACGACGCAGCAGGCAACATCGTTGCAACCATGAACGAAGCACTCGCAGCTGGCGAGGTTGACGGCGTTGCAGCAGTCAACATGCTCCGTACCTACATCGACAAGGCTTACAACGGCTATTACGGTGAGAACCGTGCTGACCTCTTCATCGGTCAGAACGCTGCTTGGGATGCTGACGAACTCGTCGCTCTCCTCCGCTGCGTAGTTGCTAACCCCCAGACCATCAACGGCACTGACAATGTTGAAGGCCTCCACTCCCGTGAGGACGACAACAACCAGAGACGTGTTGACATGTTCAGATTCGTAGGTACTCTCTTCGGCGTTCGCGGCCTTGAGTCCCGCCAGGATTACCTCTACATCGGCGCAGACGGCATCCTCCACGACGCACGTCAGGAAGCTGACACCTACGCTGCACTTGAGAAGATGAACGCAATGGTTAAGGAAGGCCTTATCTCCGAGGCATTCGTTAACATGTCCACTGAGAAGACCGACACTTACCTCGAGAACGACCTCGGCTTCATGCACTACGACTACAACCAGACCCAGACCGTTTACAACGAGACCAAGCTTGATGCTGCTGCCGGCGAGAAGTACATGGCAGTTATGGTTCCTGTTGCACGCTGGAACGACGGTTCTGAGAAGTACATGAGATTCACCGAGTCCTGGAGATCTGTTAAGACCGACGCTTGGGGTCTCTCTGTTGAGGGTATCGGCGACGACACCGATAAGCTCCACGCTGCACTCGCACTCATCGACTACGCTTACAGCTACAAGGGCCAGATCCTCATGTCCTATGGTCCCGATGCATTCATCAAGACCAATGCTGACGGTTCCTATGTAACCTTCAACTTCAACGGCACCGAGATGCCTGTTATCTCTGATGCTACCTACGCAGAACTCTGGGAGAAGGCATCCGGTAACTACACCAACTATGCACGTTATTACCTCGGATCCACCCTGTCC
>JAZUPA010000018.1:0-38314 GCA_045604945.1 Acutalibacteraceae bacterium | reverse complement strand
CTCCTTGTTCAGCAAAGCTGACCCAAGTGCGCCATTACGCAGCCTCTCTCCGTCACGTCTTCGCCATGCCGCCTCCCTCATCAGAGGGAGGCAAGTCGGATCGTAGCCATGTCGTTCTGTGAGCCAAGGAGTTGATTTATGACATTGTCTTCCTAAGCCCGCTTGGCCTCCGACTTTCTCCTTGTTCAGCAAAGCTGACCCAAGTGCGCCATTACGCAGCCTCTCTCCGTCACGTCTTCGCCATGCCGCCTCCCTCATCAGAGGGAGGCGGCAAATAGGTTCTTTGATTTTATCAGTCTTTGTTGTTCTGGAGCTTTACTGCCTTCAGGGTGTTCTTCATGAGCATTGCGATGGTCATGGGACCTACTCCGCCGGGTACGGGAGTTATTGCAGAAGCCTTGGGCTCCACTTCTGCAAAATCAACATCGCCGCAGAGCTTGCCGTTTTCGTCGCGGTTCATTCCGACATCGATAACGACTGCCCCTTCCTTGACCATGTCAGCCTTGACAAACTTTGCCTTACCCACCGCAGCTACAAGGATATCTGCCTTTGAAGTAACCTCTGCAAGATTTTTTGTTCTGCTGTGGCAGATTGTGACCGTTGCATTCTTGTGCAGCAGCAGCATGGACATGGGCTTGCCGACAATATTGCTTCTGCCGATTACAACGCAGTTTTTGCCTTCGATTTCTATATTTTCGGATGCAAGCATCTCCATAACACCTGCAGGAGTGCAGGGCAGGAAGTCATAGCTGCCTATCATGATTTTTCCCACATTTACAGCATGGAATGCATCCACATCCTTCTTCGGGGAAATGGCTTCGATTACGACCTCGGAGTCAAGATGCCTGGGCAGGGGAAGTTGACATAAAATGCCGTTTACATCTTCCCTGCTGTTGAGCTCGTTTACAAGAGCCAGAAGTTCTTTCTGAGTTGTTTCTGCAGGCAGTGCATACTCTTCAGAAATAATTCCGCACTGCTCGCAAGCCTTCTTCTTGTTGTTTACATAAGTTCTCGATGCGGGGTCATCGCCAACGATAATAACTGCCAGTGTTGTGCTGATACCCTTGTTCTTAAGCTGCTCAACTTCTCTTGCTACCTCGGCTTTTACATCCGCCGATACCTTTTTTCCGTCAATTATCACTGCCATTGTCTGCCTCCTGTGTTTCTGTGTTGGTATTTTCGTTTTTTTCCGCATTTTCAATTTCTGCGTAATATGCTGCCTTTGCAGCCTTGTAGTCTGCAAGACTTACTGTCTTATAGTCGGGTGAAACTCTGTCAAACAGGCGCTCGGTGAAGCCAAAGTAAAGCAGTACGGGACCTGCAATGACGCAAAGAATTGCAAGCAGCTGCGATACCTTAAGCACATCGGGGATGATGTAAAGGGAGTCTGTGCGAAGTCCTTCTATCCATGCTCTGCCGAGACCGTACCAGAAAATGTACGAGAATGCTATCTGTCCGCGGAATTTGTAGAACTTTTCAACCATGACAATCAGCATCACAAAGCCTGCCAGACACCATATGGATTCATACAGGAAACAGGGATGTACGGGACTTCCGGGAACATCCGCAAGGGTATTCTCGCTGAGCATTCCCCAGGGAAGGTCTGTTGCACTGCCGAATGCTTCCTGATTTGTAAAGTTGCCCCAGCGTCCCAGTGACTGCGCACCAAGGAAGCCGATTGCCGTAACATCAAGCATTGCAAGAAGGGGCAGTTTTCGCCAGTATTTTCCTATTACACCTGCAACTGCCGCGCCGATTACGCCGCCGTAAATCGCCATGCCGCCTGCGCGGATATTCAGCACATCGGCAAGGCTGTTGTAAGAGCTGAGATTAAACAGAACATAGTAAAGTCTCGCTCCCACTACACCGAGAACCAGTCCGAGAATTATTACATCCAGGAACTTGTCCTTGTCGAGATCAAACTTCTTTATGTTGAACATGGCGTAAAGCACTGCAATGATTATGCCTGTTACAATAAACATTGCATACCACATTATCTCAAAATCGCCGATCCTCAGAAAAACGCGGTCTACATCAAGCTCTATGCCGAGACCCGGAAATTCAACCTTCATTCCAAACATTATTATTCTGCCTCCTGTCTTTTTACCACCGATAAAGTGGATCTTTCCTTATCGAACATTTCAAGCAGCCGAGCCTGTGCCATATCACGAGTCACCCGTGCTGCTGCTTCAACCTGGTCAAAGATATTTTCTTCAGCGAAATGCGCATCTGCAAGACTGTTTGCTATTGAAGACGCGTTATCGAGCTGGGCTACGGCTGCACCGTAAACAGAACGCTGCGCCCATTCGAAATCGCTCTGTGAGATTCCTTCTCTTTTCAGTCTCTCAATCTCAGAATCAATCTCTTCCCTGACCTTTTCAGGGTCTGAGGATTCTCCTGAAAAAACAGTTGCCTGCACCGCATCCCAATACATGAAATCTGCACCGAAGGAGTGGTTTACAAGTCCTTTGTCAAGCAGACGGTTAAAAAGGTCACCGGGCTTACCGCAGATTATTTCAAGTATTATTTCTGTCAGGATGAGCCGCTCGGCAGTAAGCTCGCAGAGCTTTTCCTTGTAACCGAGATTGAACATCGGAGCGGATACATCGAATTTTTCCTCAATGTATCTCTCCTCCACACCTTCATCCTCTTCGGGGATAATTCTTCGCGGTGCCTGCACACCCGGTCTGAGCATCTCGTCCGCAATGGCTATAACCTGCTCTTTGGTTACATTTCCTGCCACCGAAAGCACCATGTTTGACGGGGTGTAGAACGCATTGTAGCAGGTATAAAGGATATCGCTGTCTATCCTGCCGATGGATTCAACCGTTCCTGCTATGCTGGTTCTGACGGGGTGCTTCTTATACATTCCGCGAATCATGTTGTTGAATACGCACCAGTCGGGATTATCTTCGTACATCCCTATCTCCTGAGCGATGATTCCTCTTTCCTTATCAACGGATTCCTTTGTAAAATAAGGCTTCTGTATAAAGTCAAGGAGGATTCTCAGGTTATCTTCGAATTTGTCCGTACAGGTGAAAAGATAGCAGGTTTTCTCGTAGGAGGTGTATGCGTTTGCATCTGCTCCATTCTCTGCAAAAAGGTCAAAAACCTCGCTGTCTTCGTTTTCAAAAAGCTTGTGTTCCAGATAATGGGCAACACCTGCAGGCACCTCCACCTCTCTTCCCTCAAAGGTAAAGCGGTCGTCTATGGAGCCGAATTTTGTGCCAATCACAGCACAGCATGAGGCTCTCCCCTCCTGCGGGTACACATAAATGGTCACACCCGACGAATGGACTGTGCGGTAGTATCTGTCACCGGTTTTTTCACAGTAAAATTCGGTAAAACTCATTGTTATTCACCCACCTTTCCTGCCAGAAGATACACAGTATCTTCCGTAAAGGTGTTTGCCGCACTGATTATCCGCTGACGGGTCACACTGTTGATTTCATCCATATATTCCTCCGGGGAAATCATGCTGTCATTGAGCATCTGGGATGCATACCAGTCAGCAAGCTCGAAGGGGGAATCATTTATTTCCCTGCAAAGCCCTGCATTATAAAGCTTCGCCTGCTCCGCAAGCGCATCGTCAAAGTCGCCGCTCTTAATCTTCTGCAGCTGCTCGTTTATCGCTTCTCTTGCAGCCTTCGCCTGTTCCTCGTCAAGTCCGCTCTGCACAAACATCATGCCCTTGCTGCGGATATATGCTGACGAACAGTAATAACACAGGCTAAGCTTTTCGCGGACATTCTTAAAGAGCAGGCTGTTGCCCATTCCTCCGAAAAGCATATTGACAACGCGCATTGCTGCGGTGTCGCCTTCCTTTGTGTTTATGGGCGTTCTGTAGCCTATTACGAGCTTTGCCTGCTTCACATCCGACCGCTCGGTTATTTCCTTTGTATTTTCTGCTTTTCCGATAACAAGCTGCTCAGGCAGCACCGCACACCTTCGCTCGGTCATTTCTGACGTTTCTCTGAGCTTTGCTTCTATCTCTGCAGTATCAAAGGTACCTGACACCACCACATCAAGCCGTGCGCTCCTGACAATATCGCGCCATGCCTCGGTTATCTCCTCAGCTGTTACGGCTTCCACCGCCCGGCGTTCTCCCAGCGGTTCGAGACCGTAGGGCTCTTCGGCACACATATGCTTTATGCACCTTAGTCTTGCATAACGGATCTTGTCGTTTTGCTGAGAATCGATTCTCTCAAGCATGAGTCTGCGCTCAATCTCTATGTCCTCCGCTCTGAAAAGACCGTTTTCAAGGGGAGGATCAAACAGCATTGACAGCAGCAGATCGATACATTCTGAGGATATTTTCTCCCCGTCAATCGCATATCTGTCATCAAGGAATGCTATTCCCATGCTGAACTTGTGAAGATCTCCGTGCATTCCTGTACCCGCTCGCATCGAAGCACCGTACAGACGGTAAAGATGCCTTCTGAGGGTCTTGTAATCGGGATATTTTCTGCAGGCTCGAACCAGCAGATGCGGCACAAGCGCGCGGGCTGCCGAATACTTTTCTTCCATCGGAAGATACATATTTATCGCTGCTACTCCGGTCTTGTATCTGTCACCGCGAATGGACAGCAGATTTATCCCTTCTGCGCATACCGTTGTTCTTATTTCGGGCAAATCACAGGTCATCCTTTCTGATGATTTGAAGTCTGTCAATCAGTATAACATATTATTCCTCCAAAGCAAATAGAATATTTCAATTTATTGTATAAAAGGCTCTTTTCAGGCAGTTTAAGTTATTCAGATATTTAATCTTGTATATTAAATGAGCTTGTGTTATAATTTCTGAGAATAAAATCCGGGAGGTTATCAATCATGAGCAAAACAAAAAATAATCAGGCTGTTGTGCCTAACGCAAAACAGAACGTTGTTCAGAGCATCAAGTTCACTTTGATTTCAATTTCCGCAGGTATTATCCAGACTCTTGCATTTACTCTTCTCAATGAAATCGTAAAGCTCGAATACAAATGGAGCTACCTTATTGCTCTTGTTCTTTCTGTTCTCTGGAATTTTACAATCAATCGCCGCTACACCTTCAAGTCCGCAGCAAATGTACCCGTTGCAATGCTTAAGGTTGCCCTTTTCTACCTTGTTTTCACTCCCCTCTCCACCTGGTGGGGCGATGCTCTTACCAAAATCGGCATCAATGAATACATCATTCTCATCGGTACGATGGTAATAAATCTCGTACTTGAGTTCCTGTACTGCAGACTGGTTGTATATCGCGGGAAGATGTACACCAACGACCTCGGACAGAAGGAAATGGCTGAGCTTTCCCAGGGCGAAGATTCCGCTCCCTGCGAAGAAGCTTCCGAAGAAGTCCCTGCCAAGGAGAACAGCAATGAAGAAGCTTAACTGTGTAATCAACACTCTTGATAAGAAATCTCACATAAACCCCGAGATTTACGGTCATTTCTCAGAGCATCTGGGCAGATGCATCTACAAGGGCATTTATGTCGGTGAGGACTCCCCCATTCCAAACACCGAGGGTATCAGAAATGATATCATCGATGCCTTCAGAGCAATAAAAATGCCCATTCTGCGCTGGCCCGGCGGATGCTTTGCCGATGAATACCACTGGCGCGACGGAATAGGCAGAAAGGCTGACCGTCCAAATATGGTCAACACCCACTGGGGCGGAGTTACCGAGGATAATTCCTTCGGCACCCATGAATTCTTCAATCTCTGCGAAAAGATAGGCTGCGAGCCCTATCTTGCAGGCAATCTCGGCAGCGGAACTGTTGAGGAGCTTGCTGACTGGATTGAATATATCACCTTTGACGGTGTTTCGCCCATGGCTGATCTTCGCCGTGAAAACGGAAGAGACAAGCCCTGGAAGCTTAAATATCTCGGAATCGGCAATGAAAACTGGGGCTGCGGAGGCAGCATGCTTCCCGAATACTACGCCAACGAGTACCGCAGATATCAGACTTACTGCAGAAATTTCAGCGGCAATGAGCTTTATAAAATCGCCTGCGGACCCAATTCCGATGACTATAACTGGACTGAAAAGCTTCTGCAGAACATAAACGAATGGCATACAAAGGCTATTTCTCTCCATTATTACACCCTGCCTACCGGCGACTGGAACCACAAGGGCAGTGCCACTGAGTTTTCTGACAGTGAATATTACGATACCATTTCCCGCACCCTCTACATGGAAAAGCTGATAGATAAGCATCGCGCTATTATCGAGCGTTACAGCGACACCATAAAGCTTGCAGTTGATGAGTGGGGATGCTGGTATGACGTTGAGCCCGGTACAAACCCCGGATTCCTCTACCAGCAGAACACAATGCGCGATGCAATAATCGCCGCCATCAATCTCAATCTCTTCAACAACAAGTCGGATATAGTCTGTATGGCAAACCTCGCTCAGGCCGTAAATGTACTCCAGGCGCTTATTCTCACTGAGGGTGAAAAGATGGTAAAAACTCCGACATATCATGTCTTTGATATGTTCAAGACCCATCAGGACAGCGAGCTTGTTTACTGCTTTACCGAAAATGAGAAAAAAAACGGCGTGCCTGCTGTTTCCTGCTCCGCCTCGGTCAGAGACGGCGCTATGACCGTAACCTGCTCAAACTGCGCTCTGGATGAAGACTATGAGCTGGAATTTGCTGTCAACGGCAGTTCCTTCAGCAGTGCCTATGCACAGATTCTCACGGAGGATGCCCACGCCTTCAATGACTTTGATTCTCCTGATGCGGTGGTTCCTGCTGAATATGAAGTAAAGCTGTCAGAGGGTAAGTTCAGCCTGGTCATTCCCCGCTGTTCTGTTATTTCCGTTATACTTAAATGAACAGCAGCGTAAAATGCGGAAAATGCCTTCTTTCTCAGTTTGACAGTCGGAAGTTTGTTTCAACTGTGGAGGAATATATTTCTGTAATGCCCCCTGAAATGAAGGTTTCAGAGGATGAATACAACCGCAGGCTGCGGATATGTCTTGAATGTGATATGCTCCTTGACGGACTCTGCGGTGAGTGCGGCTGCTTTGTAGAAGTCAGGGCTGCAAAGAAAAATATGTCCTGTCCCCACTGCGAGCATAAATGGTAACAGAAGACCGGGTGTTTACGAAAACCCCCGGTCTTTTTCATTGTGTGTTTTTCATTTTTCTGTAGACTAAACGGATCATCTATAATATAATTGACAGAGAAACTGTATTCACGCAATAAACGGAGGTTTTCCCATGGATATGCAGCACGAAAATACGGTAAGTAAAATAGAGGAGCTGAGCAGAAAAATTGCATACAGACTGACTGTCGACAAAAGCAGAAAGCCTGCTCTTACCGACACCAAATTCGGCGGAACTCCTTACTGGGACTTAAAAAGAGACTATCCCGCTTCTTCAAAGGGCGAAAAGCTCCTGCTTCTTGCTCAGATAAATCTGTCCGATGTCAATTGCTGCAGCATGCTGCCTGACTGCGGGCTTCTGCAGTTTTTTATCGCCTGTGACTATCAGTACGGAATGGATTTTGATAACCCTGTAAGCAACGATGCCTTCCGCGTTGTTTACCACGAAGCAGTCGACGAAAACATAACCGAAGAGGATGTACTGAAGCTCGGAATCCCAACAAGCATCAATCACACGGATGATGAGGACTATTCCTTTCCGATCGAGGGAGAAATGGCAGTGAACGTCGCAAAAACCGAGGTTTCTGTAGGCACTGAGGATTTCGAATACCAGAAATATTTATACGCCGCAGCAAAGGAGCTCGGCATCGACATTCCTGATAACACGCCTGTTTTCCGCATACTTCCCAAGGATGTTTTTTCAAGGGAATGTGATGCTCAGAGAAACCTTGGCCACTGGCTTTTGGGTTATGCGTATTTTACTCAGTTCGACCCCAGAGAATGCAAGGCTGATTTTCAGGACTATATTCTTCTTTTCCAGATGGACTCTGAGCTTTCAGGCAGTCTCAAACACGAAATCCTGTGGGGAGACTGCGGTGTGGGCAACTTCTTTATAAAGCCTGAGGATCTTGAAAAACTTGATTTCTCAAGGGTTATGTACAACTGGGACTGCTGCTGATTTGAGGTATATTTATGAAAGCATATAAAATCGCTGTTATCGGAGGCGGTGCTTCCGGTATGACCGCCGCAATATCTGCAGCCCGCAGAATCGGCGGCAAAAATATATTGCTGTGCGAAGCACTGCCGAGGTTCGGTAAAAAGCTGCTTGCTACGGGCAACGGACGCTGCAATCTTACAAACATGGGTGCCTGTGCTGCAGACTATTACTCTGACTCCCCTGAAATTCTCGAAAGTGTCTTTCAGAATTTCAGCGTTGAAAAAACTCTTGAATTCTTTCGCTCTATCGGTATCGAAAGCATGGAAGAGGATGACGGTCGGGTATACCCCATGAGCGAACAGGCTGCATCTGTGCTTGATATGCTCAGATTTGAAGCAGAACGCCTCGGTATCTCCTGCCTTAACGATGCAAGAATCAGTGAGATCACAAAAACTCAGGGAGGTTTTATTATCGGCGCTTCCGAAAAGATTCGTGCGGAAAAGGTTATTATCGCCTGCGGCGGTATGGCAGCGCCTTCTCTTGGGGGGTGCTCTGACGGCGTAAAGCTCCTGACAGCTTTCGGTCACAGGGCGGAAAAATCCCTTCCTGCTCTGACACAGCTTAAAACAGATTCCCCCTACAGCGGAGCTCTCAAGGGCAACCGTGCCGAATGTATTGTTTCTCTTTCAAAAAAAGGCAGAACAACTGCAAAAGAGCGCGGTGAGGTTCTTTTTGCCGATAATGCGCTTTCGGGTATTGCTGTTTTCAATATTTCAAGATTCGCAAAATCAGGGGATACTGTTTCCCTGAGATTACTGCCGGACGTTTCCAAAAAGGAAATTTATACTATACTTGAGCGAAGAAAACACTCACTTCACTCGCTTACACTTGAAAACTACCTTAACGGAATGCTGAACAAGCGAATCGCCAACTGTGTTCTGAAGGCATCGGGTCTGCAGCCGCTTTCCCGTTCTGTTTCTTCCGTTACAGATGCTGAGCTTAAAAAGATATGTAATGTAATATGCGATTTCAGGTTTACCGTAACAGGACTTGGGGACTGGAAAAATGCTCAGGTCATGCGCGGCGGCATACTGCTTTCCGAGTTTGGTGCGGATATGCAGTCAAAGCTCTGCAAAGGCGTTTACGCCTGCGGCGAAACGCTGAATGTTGACGGAAAATGCGGCGGTTATAATCTTCAGTGGGCTTGGAGCAGCGGTGCTGCAGCAGGCGTTAACGCCGCAGAGAGGAGCTAATTTATGCTTAAAATAAGCAATATTTCACTGTCTGTCAGAAAAGACGGAAAGGATGCTCTGACTGAGGCTGTATGCAGTATTCTGCGTGTTTCAGCAAAAAAGCTGAGGGAACTGAAAATACTGAAGCGCTCTGTTGACGCGAGAAAAAAAGACAACATTAAAATACTGTATACTGTTGCTGTCAGTATCGACGGCGAAAATAATTATGTAAACAAAAAAGATGTTTGCCTATATGAACCGAAAAAGTATATACTTCCTGAAAGTGCATCTCTTCCCTCACGTCCTCTTGTTGTCGGCAGCGGTCCTGCGGGACTTCTGGCTGCTCTGATACTTGCTCAGTGCGGCGCTGCCCCCATTGTCATTGAACGCGGCGAGTGCGTTGAAAAGCGGCAGGCTTCAATTGATGCGTTTTTTGCAGGAGGAAAGCTTGATCCCGACAGCAACGTTCAGTTTGGCGAGGGCGGTGCAGGTACCTTTTCCGACGGCAAGCTGACCACCGGAATAAAGGATATCCGCATTGAAAAGGTTATCAGTGAATTTATCGAGGCAGGCGCTCCCGAATGCATCGCCTATGACAGCAAACCGCATATTGGCACCGACAGACTTATAATCATGGTCAGAAACCTCAGAGAGAAGATTATATCTCTGGGCGGTGAGTTCAGATTCGGAACTGTTCTTTGCGACATCATCACCGAAAACGGTGCAATAAGCGGAGCGGTGATTGAAAGCTCAGGCGAATGCTGCACTCTCCCCTGTTCTGACATTATCCTTGCAACGGGACACTCTGCAAGGGATACCTTTAAAATGCTCTATGACAGGGGCATCGAAATGGTTCAGAAGCCTTTTTCCGTTGGTGCCAGAGTTGAACATCCCCAGGAGGTAATCAACAAGGCTCAGTACGGCGAAGCTTTTTCTGAAAAAGCCCTTGGAGCTGCTGACTACAAGCTCAGCACCCATCTTCCCGACGGCAGGGGTGTTTACACCTTCTGCATGTGTCCCGGCGGACGCGTAGTTGCTGCCGCCAGCGAAGAAGGCGGTGTTGTTACAAACGGCATGAGTCTTTTTGCACGCAATGACGAAAACGCCAACAGCGCGGTGCTTGTAAATGTTGATCCCTCGGACTTCGGAAGTGACCATCCCCTTGCGGGAATTGAATTTCAGCGAAAGATAGAACGGGCTGCCTACAATGCAGCAGGCGATTACAGGGCAACCGCTCAGCTTGTGGGTGATTTTCTGAAAGATGAGGAATCATGCGGCTTCGGAAGTGTAGAGCCAAGTTACTTACCGGGGGTAAGGCTTGGAAAAATGGAGGATTGCCTGCCTGATTTTGTCACCCGTTCCATGCGCGAGGGCATAAAGGAATTCGGCAGGAAGCTTCAGGGCTTCGATATGCCTGATGCTGTGCTTACTGCCCCGGAAACTCGAAGCAGCTCCCCTGTTCGCATAATCAGAAACGAAAAGCTTCAGTCAAATATCAGCGGACTTTACCCCTGCGGCGAGGGTGCCGGCTATGCGGGAGGTATCGTCTCCGCTGCTGTTGACGGCATCAGATGCGCTGAAGCGGTACTTGAAAAACACAGATAAAATGTGGTGATATTATGAAAAGAATAACAACCTTATTGCTCTGCATTCTGATTATCCTCTGCGGCTGTGCTGTCGGTAATGAGGATAAGGATAACACATCCGATTCTTTTGTTCTGTCAGAGACTTCTGACCTTTATGATGATATCATCGAGGATTACCGCAATATTGTCTCTTTCAGGATGCTTGATGATTTTGATTATTTCTGGAATTACGGTGAGTTCATTGAGCTCAGTGACCCGCTGCTTCAGGCGCTCACAGTCAGCGGCTCGGATATCGATTACAGATGGTCAAACATGATCGTTGAAATGCCCTATGCCGATTCGGTCAAAGGCTCATTCGGATACATTCTCACTGATATAAACGGCGACAGCTCTCCTGAGCTTTTCTGGGTTCGTGATGACCACACAGTGCTCGCCGCATTCACTGTATTCAATGATCGGATAATTATTCTGGATGCATTCTGGTCAAGATATTCCTGCGTTATTACTGAGGAAGGTTATCTGTTTACCATGGGCTCAGGCGGTGCGGCTTTTACCGATTTTGAAATCAGAGAATTATCCGCTGACGGCGCTCTGAAAACCGTTGCGGGCTTTTCCGCTGCAGGCAATGAGTACTCTGAATTTTCCGACGGTGAGTATATATCAATCGATGCAGACAGATTCGATGAACTTACATCGGAATATCCTTTTGAAAACAGCCAACGCTGGCTTGAGACTGAAATTACACCGATATTCTGAATATCAGCAAAAAGCTCCGACCTTTCGGTCGGAGCTTTTTGCATTACAAGGGATTAGCAGCAGCCGCAGCCACAGCCGTTGTTGCTGTAGGAAGATTCGTTGCAGTAAGTGCGGGGGCATTCTTCTTCGCAGCCGCAGCCGCAGCCGTCATTCTGCTTGACAAGCAGGAATACGAGAACAAGGATGAGTACCCATGTGCAGGTATTGCCGCCGAAAAGACCTCTGTTATTGCAGCACATATTATTTTACCTCCTTTTTCAGATTTCACTATATAATATGCCGCAGCTTTGCAATGTGTGAAAAACGAGATTTCGGAAGTATGGCGGAGCTTTCAGGAGATTTGCAGAGATTGAGCCTGATTGCTCCCTGATTTTTGACCAAATTTGACTTTGACTTTCTTTGACTTTGGCTTTACAATAAGGTCAAAGAAAGTCAAAGAGGTGTTTCTGATGAATATAAGTGAACTGGTCGCAAGAGCCATCATCGATATACTGGAAGAATCCGACGGCATCGCTGAAATACAGAGAAACGATTTTGCACAGACAATGGGCTGTGCTCCAAGTCAGATAAATTATGTTATCACATCGCGCTTTACTCCCGAGCACGGCTACACCGTTGAGAGCAGGCGCGGAGGCGGAGGATATATCCGCATCACCAGAGTGAGACACGACAAATCCGCTGTACTGATGCACCTTGTCAACTGTACAGGCAATTCCCTTGACAGCAAGACAGCCCGCGCTATGATAAGCAATCTGCTGATGAACAGCATTATTTCAGAAGAAGTATACAAGGTTATGCTCGCTGCCTGCTCAGACGGAGCATACAGGGACATTCCTACTGTTTACCGCGATGCTGTGAGAGCTTCGGTTTTCAAACAAATGCTGATTAACCTTGAATAAGGAGGACTAAAATATGTTATGTACCAACTGCGGAAAGAATCCTGCTACCGTTCATATCAGAAGAACGGTTAACGGCATTACAAAGGAATACATGCTCTGTCCTGAGTGTGCCGGAAAGTCAGAGTTCTCCCCTTCCTTCACTGATTTCGACTCTCTTCTCAAAAGTGCATTCTCCTTCATGCCCGGCAGCTATAAACGCCGCAAAGCCTGCCCCTCCTGCGGGTCTACCCTCTCTTCCATCTCTGACAGCGGTAAGGTGGGCTGTGCTAAGTGTTATGAAGTATTTGCCGAAGAGCTGGCACCTGCAATTGCACGAATTCACGCAAATGCAGTTTATGTAACAAACGACACTCTTCCGCCGAAAAAAGAAGAAAAGAAAGAAAACAGGCTCGATGCCCTGAAGGCGCAGCTTGCAAGGGCTGTGGAATCGGAGGATTATGAACTGGCAGCAAAGCTGCGGGATGAAATAAGAGCACTGGAGGGAAATTGATCATGAGCGAAAAATGGTTTGAGAAAAGCGGCAGAAATTATGACACCGCAGTAAGCACAAGGGTGCGCTTTGCTCGCAATATTGAAGGTTTTCCCTTCCCCCACATGATGACCCCGGAACAGAAGTCTGCCGTTATAGACAAGGTGCGCACCGCACTGTGCGAAGGTAATTCTGCAATCAGCGGCGATATACGCTACATCGATATGACCTCTCTTGGCGAAACAGAGATTCTTTCAATGGTTGAAAGACACCTTATTTCCCCCGATTACGCTTCACACCCAAAGGGAAAGGCACTGCTCATCACCGAGGATGAATCTGTCAGCCTTATGCTCTGTGAGGAGGATCACATAAGACTGCAGGTTATGAAAAGCGGGCTTTCTCTTGAAGAAAACTACGATTTTGCAGAAAAGCTGTGCAGACTGCTTTCTGAAAATCTCAGATTTTCCTTTTCCGAAAAATACGGCTATCTTACCGCCTGTCCCACAAACCTGGGTACTGCCATGAGGGCATCGGTAATGCTCCATCTCCCTGCGCTGGAGGCAAACGGCACTCTTTCGCGCTTTGCCGAGCAGCTTTCAAAGCTCGGTCTGACCATCCGCGGAGTATACGGAGAAGGTACAAAATCCATTGCATCCATGTATCAGCTTTCCAATCAGACAACTCTCGGAATAAGCGAAAAGGATACCATCGCCAAGCTTGATTCACTGTGCGGCACTCTGATTGAAGCTGAAAAAAAGGCTCGTCAGGCCATGCTGTCGAAAACAAGCGTTCAGGACAGCATATGGAAAGCATACGGCACCCTTAAATACGGAAGACTGCTCAGCAGCAGCGATTTTGCTTCTCTTTACTCTCTTCTTCGTCTGGGCGCTTCCGAGGGACTTTTCGATAACCTGAATGCCGATAAGCTTGCAGGATTGTTTGAACACACCCAGACAGGTACTCTGTGCTGCGAATACGGTGCTTCCATACCGGCAGCGGAGCGTGATATCCGCAGAGCGGAGATTCTCAGGAAAGCACTTGACTGACAGAATACAGGTTCATTTTGAAAGGAGATTTGATAAATGGCGAATATGTATAACTTCCAGGGAATGAGCGAAAAGGCAAATGATGCTCTTAACAACGCCATTTCCTTCGCTCAGGAGAGCGGTCACAATTTCATCGGCAGCGAGCATATTCTTGCAGGTCTGCTGTCGGTGGAGTCAAGCGTTGCGGAAAGTATTCTCACAAAGGGCGGAGTTTCCCTTGAAGGCGTTACTCAGCGCGTTCTCGAAGCTCATGGCAGAGGCATCCGCTCTTCCCTCAACCCAAACGATATGACCCCCAGAGCAAAACGCATACTGCAGAACTCAAAGGTTATTGCCGTGCATCTTGGCAGCAGCTATATAGGAACAGAGCACCTGCTCCTTGCTCTGCTCAGCGATAAGGACAGCTATGCCTGCCGTTTTATTATTGAAGATGGCGGTGATATTGACAAAATCGGCAGTGATACCCTGGCTGCAGCTCAGGGTCAGGACAGCACCTCTCACGATGCTTCCTCCCACGGTTACAGCGCGCCCTCTGCTCAGAAAAACAAAAAGTCAGACACCAAGACTCTCGACCAGTTCGGCAGAGATCTGACCCGGGAAGCCCGAAACGGCAAAATCGACCCTGTTATCGGTCGTGAGACCGAAATTGAAAGGGTGATTCAGATTCTCTCCCGAAGAACAAAGAATAACCCCTGTCTTATCGGCGAGCCGGGCGTCGGCAAAACCGCAATCGCCGAAGGACTTGCAACAAAAATTGTCGAGGGCAGCGTTCCTGAGCTGCTCAGGGATAAGAGAATCATTTCCCTTGACCTTACAGGCATGGTTGCAGGCACAAAGTACCGCGGTGATTTTGAAGAGCGCATCAAGGCTGCCATTGACGAAGTAAACAGCAGCGGAGATATTATTCTCTTCATCGATGAGGTACACACCCTTGTAGGCGCAGGCTCCTCTGAAGGTGCGACTGATGCCGCAAATATTCTGAAGCCTCAGCTGGCTCGCGGCGCTTTTCAGCTGATTGGCGCCACCACTCTTGACGAGTACCGCAAGTACATCGAAAAGGACGCTGCTCTTGAGCGCCGTTTCCAGCCTGTTACCGTAGGTGAGCCCTCCGAAGAGGATTCCATCCTTATTCTCAGGGGACTTCGTGACCGTTATGAGGCTCATCACAAGGTCTCCATTCCCGATGAAGCCATTGAGGCTGCTGTAAAGCTCTCCTCCCGGTATATAACCGACAGATTCCTTCCCGACAAGGCAATTGACCTTATTGATGAAGCGGCTTCAAGAGTACGTCTGAGCAAGCAGACAATGCCCGATTCCATCCATGAGCTGGAAGAAAAGCTTTTAAAGCTCGGCGCCGACAAAAAGGAGGCTGCAAAGGTTCAGGATTTTGAAAACGCAGCAAAGCTCAAAGCTGAGGAAGAAGCTGCAAGGGCAGAGCTTGATAAGGTCAAGGCGGACTGGGAAAGCAGTACAAACGCTTCAAGGCTGCAGGTCACCGCTGAGGATATTGCATATGTTACCGCTCAGTGGACAGGAATACCTGTAAAACAGCTTACAACAGAAGAAAGCGAGCGGCTCCTTAAACTTGAGAGCGAACTTCATGAGAGAATAGTCGGTCAGGAAACCGCAGTCACTGCCGTTGCAAAGGCTATCAGACGCGGCAGAGCGGGACTCAAGGACCCCAGGAGACCTATCGGCTCCTTCCTCTTCTTAGGTCCCACAGGCGTCGGTAAGACCGAACTGTGCAAGGCTCTTGCACAGGCGATGTTCGGCTCGGAGGATGCCATTATCAGAATCGATATGTCGGAATACATGGAGAAGCACTCAATCTCAAAGCTTATCGGCTCTCCTCCCGGTTATGTGGGCTTTGATGAGGGCGGTCAGCTTACCGAAAAGGTACGCCGCAGGCCTTACTCTGTTGTACTTTTCGACGAGGTTGAAAAGGCTCATCCCGATGTATGGAACATGATGCTGCAGATTCTTGATGACGGCAGAATCACCGACTCAACAGGCAGAACGGTGGATTTCAAGAACACTGTAATCATACTGACATCAAATCTCGGCGCTCATTATCTTACTCAGGGAAAATCCTTCCTCGGCTTCGGCTCTGACAGCGATAGCGGCGAGGCAGATTACGAGCGGATGAAGGAGCTCATTATGACAGAGCTTAAAAACACCTTCCGTCCTGAGTTTTTAAACAGACTTGATGACACCATTATCTTCCGCAAGCTCACGGAATCGGATATCGCACAGATCGCAGAAAAGATGCTCCTCTCCCTCGGAAAGAGAATTTCTGAGCTGGGCATTGAAATAAGCTTTGATGAAAGCGCTGTAAAAGCAGTTGCACAGGCGGGCTTTGACGATGTTTACGGCGCAAGACCTCTGCGCAGGGCGATCCAGAGCAATATTGAGGATGCCTTCTCCGAGCAGATTCTTGAAGGCTCTGTAAAGGCAGGAGACAGGATAATCTGCAGATTCGAAAATGACAGGTATGTCTTTAATAAGGTATAGTCTATAAGTTACCGTATAAAAAACGGCTGAAAGAAGAACTCAATCTTCTTTCAGCCGTTTCTGTGTTATTACATATTCCCAAAGAAGAACACTGCCAGTGAATCCGGTCCCAGATGACTTCCTGTCATCGGCTCATGGTATCTTATAAGCAGCTCCAGCGGTTTTGCAATGGAATTGATAAGGTCTGCAAGCACTCCTGCATCCTCAGGGCAGTCGCAATGGGAAATGGCTACTATCTGACGCCCTGCATCAACCACCTTTTTACGGTAGATTTCTGCAAGCTCCAGTATGGATGCTCTGCGTCCTCTTACCTTTTTGAAGGCTTCTATCTTTCCCTTGCAGCCGTAAAGAATGGGCTTTATCTGAAGGGCTGTACCTATGATTGCAGTTGCATTAGATATTCTGCCGCCCTTGCGGAGTGCATCAAGAGCTCCCACCGTAAAGAACTGACAGAGATTTTTGGTCTCCGATGTCAGTATTTCCGCTGTTTCCTTTGCGTTTTTGCCCTCAGCGCGAAGCGCTCCTGCACGGCAGACCATGAGACCCACGCCAAAGCCCGCGCCCTTTGAATCCACTACATAGAGCTTGTTTTCGTACTTTTCCGCAAGCATCTCAGCCGCCATCATCGCTGCCTGATATGTTCCGCTGATTCCTGAGGAAATCAGAATAAACACTGCATCCTGTCCGCCTGCAATGGTAGGCTCGAATGCCTTCACAAAGCTGTCGGCATTTATGAGCGAGGTTTTGGACTCTGCACCCTTTCTCAGGCGGTCGTAATACTTATGTCCGTCAAAGTCATCTATGCTTTCTTTTGTGGTTACTTCCTTGCCGTCGAGAAGGTATGTCCAGCAGATAACACCAACGTCATACTTTCTCAGATGTGATACCGGGAGGTTGCAGGAGGATTCAGTAAAAATCTTGAACATAGACAAAGCACTCCACTCATTCATTTAATATGTAATATTATAGCATTTCGACCCCGGTATGTAAAGTGAAGAAAAATTAAATAATTCTTATTCTTTTATTTTCTTTTTTGGGTTTATTTATGATTATTTATGTGTTAGAATTACCCTGATATGATTTCCAGAAAGGAATGTTAATATGAAATCCACAATAAAAAAAGTATTGTCCCTGGCTCTTGTTCTTATTCTTTCTCTTTCAATTCTCGCTGCCTGCGGCGGAGATGACAACGCAGACGCCCCCGATGACAGCGGCAGCGCTCCTGCTGTTACCGATACCAACCCTGCTGTTGCTGACGGCTGGAATCTTATTCTGGTAAACGCCGATAATCCTGTCCCCGAAAACTGGGTCATGCCTGAAACTACCGAGCTTTCCGACGGCAGACTTATCGACTCCCGTATCTATCCTGACCTTCAGGAAATGTTCAACGATGCCCGCGCTGCAGGTCTCAGCCCTGTTGTCAGCTCCGGCTACAGAAGCTACGAAACCCAGCAGCAGCTCTGGGATGAAAAGTACAACGAGCTTATCGCAGATGGATATTCCGCATACGATGCTACCATCGAAGCAAGCCACTGGGTCGCTCCTGTCGGCACCAGCGAGCATCACCTCGGAATTGCCTTTGATATAGGCATCACCGATGATATGTCCATCGATACCTTCTATGACTGGTTTGAGACAAACAGCTGGAAGTACGGATTTGTAAGAAGATACCCCGATGCAAAGATCGATATCACCGGCATCGGCTACGAGCCCTGGCATTACCGCTATGTAGGCAGAGATGTCGCTGCTGATATGTACGAGAGCGGTCAGTGCCTCGAGGAGTACCTTGCAAACAACTGACGGTAAATTATTATCCATTTTTCCCCAACCAAAAGTTCAGTCTGTGTGTTAATCATAAGGCACCTGATTGAATAACTCAGTTCTCATGGGTGAGAATAACTTAAACAAGAAGTTATTTCGTGTTTCAAGCTGAATTCTCCGCCTGTGCAAAAGCATCAGTCTCATATCTGAGCTTATCAGGGCGCATGGCAAAACCGTGCGCCTATTTTTCTGTAAGGAGGTAATACTGTGGTATTCTCAAGCATTACATTTCTCTATTTCTTTCTCCCTGCTGTAATTCTTGTCTACTTCGCAGTACCGTTCAAAGCCAAAAACTATGTCCTTCTGGCAGCCAGCTTCCTCTTCTATTTCTGGGGCGAGCCAAAATACTGCCTGCTGATGCTTTCAGCCTGTATCATCGGCTATGTGGGAGGTCTTCTGGTCGACAAGAACAGAGAATCCGGCAGCAGAAAGCTTTTTCTTTTTCTTTCTGTAGCACTTCTCATTCTTACTCTGGGCTTTTTCAAGTATACCAATTTCTTTATCTCTTCATTCGCCTCTCTTACAGGAATTGAAGCAAAGCTTCTTGATATTGCCCTTCCCATCGGTATCAGCTTCTATACCTTCCAGGTTATTTCCTACGTCGTTGACGTTTATCGCGGAGACGTTCCCGCACAGCGCAATCCGCTGACCCTTGCAACCTATGTCTCCCTTTTCCCCCAGCTTATCGCAGGTCCCATCGTAAGATATCAGACCGTTGCGGACGAGCTGAAATCCAGAACCCACTCCTTTGAGATGTTTGCATCCGGTGTCGGCAGGTTTGTCTGCGGTCTTTCAAAGAAGATAATTATTGCAGACTCCCTTGCTGCCTTTGCTGAGAAGTTCGGCACAGGAAACGTTCTCGCCTGCTGGCTTTCCGCAATCTGCTTCATGCTGCAGGTCTACTTTGACTTTTCCGGATACAGCGACATGGCTATCGGTATGGGCCGCATGTTCGGCTTCAAGTTCCTTGAGAATTTCAACTATCCCTTCATCTCCTCGAGTATTGCTGAATTCTGGAGAAGATGGCACATGTCTCTCGGCTCCTGGTTCAGAGATTACGTATACATCCCCCTCGGCGGAAATCGCTGCTCACCCCTTCGCTGGTTCTTCAATATCCTTGTAGTCTGGTCTCTGACCGGTCTCTGGCATGGTGCCGCCTGGAACTTTGTCATCTGGGGTCTGTATTTCGCTCTCTTCCTGCTGATTGAAAAGCTGTTCCTCGGAAAAATCCTCAAGAAGATTCCCAAGGCATTCGGCGTAATATACATGCTGTTCTTTGTCACCATCAGCTTTGTAATCTTCAACTCCGCAACTCTTAACGATGCATTCATCCATCTTGGCGGTATGTTTGGCTTCTCCGGTCTTCCCGCTTTTGATGAATCCACCCTTTACTTCCTCAGAAGCGCAGCTGTTCTTATTATTCTGGCTGTTCTTTTTGCTACCCCTTATCCCAAGATGCTTGTCAAAAAGCTCTACACCTATCCTGTTGTCCAGAAGATTTCCGTCGTCGCAGAGCCCGTTGTTTTCGCTTTGCTTATTATGGTCTGCACAGGATTTATTGTTGAAGGCACCTTCTCGCCTTTCATCTATTTCAGATTCTAGGAGGGTGAAAAATGAAAGCTAAAAATATAATCATTACTTTTGTATTTGTCGTCTGGCTCGTATTTTTTGCTGTTTTTTCACTCATAATGAAGGACAGTGAATTTTCTTCAAGCGAGCGCCGCATGCTCGAGCAGTTTGTCAGCTATTCCGAAAAAAAGGAAACCGCCGAGAAAAGAGGCGGAAAATATGAGCTGACAGAATACCTTTCCTGGCTTGAGACCTACCTTATGGAGCAGTTCCCCGCAAGAGATGCTTTCCGCACTTCTTCTGCTGCAATGCGTTTCTATCTTCTCTGGCAGAGCGATTATAACAATTACTACATCGCAGACGGTTCTGTCTGCTGCATGGATCCTGAGATTGAAAAGGATGCCCTGATATATAACGCAAATTATCTCAGCAAGGTCAGGGAAACCTATTTTTCAGGAAGCGATATCGATGTATATTACAGCATAATTCCCGATAAGAACTATTTCTATGCTGAACCCAACGGTTATCTCCACTATGATTACAGCGAATTTCTGAATCTGATTTCTGAAAATCTGGATGACAGCTTTTCCTATATAGATATCTTCCCTCTGCTGTCAGGAGATGATTACTACATCGCTGACCCTCACTGGAATCAGCCTGATATCATTCCTGTTGCACAGCACCTTCTCTCTGAGATGGGCGCTGAGGTTTCCGAAAGCGATTACGAGCAGGTTGTTCTGAAGAATTTCAGAGGCACCTACCGCGGACATCTTTCTCTCCCCCTGCCCGCTGAGGATATTGTGCTGCTTACAAACAGCGTCATTGAAAACTGCACCGTAACAGACTATTCCACCCGCAAGGCTGAGTCTGAGGTAGTTTATGACCTTGCTGATTTTGAGCGTGTTGACCCCTACGATGTCTTCCTTGGCGGTGCGACCAAGTCGCTTGTTCAGATTCGCAACGGCGCTCAGGACAACGGAAAACAGCTGATCGTTTTCCGCGATTCCTTCGGCAGCAGCCTGGTACCGCTTATGGTTGACGGCTACAGCGAAATTGTGGTTGTTGACATGCGTCTTCTCTCCCCTTCGATTATCGGAAATTATATTGAGATAAACCCCGATTGTGACGTTCTCTTTATCCTCAGCACCTCGGTGCTCAATTCGGACGGCACTTTCAAGAATCCGATATAACTTTAAAACCCCTGAGCTGACGCTCAGGGGTTTATCATTTTTACTGCTCTGCTGAAACTGTTACAGTTTCGTCTTTTACACTTTCTTCTGTTTCTTCGGTCTGTTCTGCCGTGTCGGCAGATTCACCTTCTGAAGCATCCTCATCCTCAACATCGTCAAAGGGCTTCTTGATAGCTCCCACATCGTAAAGTCTCTTGCAGATTATGCATGTCAGAGGCAGCGCAAAGATACCGACTATGCCAAGCAGCCTGCCGCCTACATAAATCGCAACCAGTGTTACAAGAGGATGCATGCCGTATTTTGTGCCGATAATCTTGGGTTCGAGATAGTTTCTGATTACTGTGATCAGCAGATACAGGGCTATAATCATAAGTCCCAGCTGCCACTGACCTATTGTAAAGTCTATTACAGCCCACGGAATCAGCACAGCGCCGACTCCAAGTACCGGCAGAATATCCACGATGGCAATGATAAGCGCCAGCAGGACGACATACTCAATCTTTATTCCTATTCCTTTACCAATAAGGTTGATTGCAGAAAAGCCCAGCGCAAGCTCTGCAAACGTGAGGGTCATAAGCAGAAAATAGGTTTTAAGCAGTCCCACAACGGTATCTGCAGCGTACCTTTTGACCTTATCCACTGTGGGACGAAGTCTTCTGGGGAACGCTCTCATTATCATATCGGTGAAATTGTCATAATCTACACCTATGAAGAATGTGGCTATTATCGTTACAATCACTATGACCACAACTTCAGGTATATCAACAACGAGCTTGAACACTGCGCCCACTGTACTGGTTCCGAGATCGCCTATTGCGGGCAGCAGCTGATCCTGGAAGTTCTCTGCATATTCAACAAGTTTTCCGGGGACATCCTGAGAGAAGCTTACGGAAAATTCCTCCAGCGGTTTTCCAAGCCACGCCGGGAGACCTGAGAAGAAATTGGCAAAATCCTCCCTCGTCGCCGATTCAAGCATCGCAGTTGTTTCCATGATGAAATCCGGAACGCCCTCAACAAACATTACAAGCTCCTGCACAAGCCATATGCACAGGTACACAACGCCGACGCCAATGGTTCCGTAAAACAGCAGAATAAACAGTGATGCCCACAGTTTTTTCGGTATGAACTTTACAAGCTTATGGAAAAACCTTGTGATCGGCTGCACGAGAGATGCAACAATAAAGGATATCACAAAGGGCATTACAAGCGGAAGAATATATTGCAGCGCAAGGAAGAACAACGTTATGATCGTTGCATAAAACGCAAGATTAACCAGAAATCTTACTTTTGGATTGCTCAAAATAACATCTCCCTATATTTCTTTGGAATTATTATACATCGCAATTTCATGCAAAACAACATGCTTTTTTGCAATTAATGAGAACAAAATATGAATTTTGTTATTTCTGTCAGAATATTGACTGGAGGAAAAAATGGGGTATAATTAAATTGTATTGGAGGTTTGTATTATGGTTTCTACATCATTACTTATTATGGCTGCCGGATTGGGTTCTCGTTTCGGCGGCGAAAAGCAGTTTGTTCCCTTTGGTCCCAACGGCGAAGCAATTCTTGATTATTCTGTTTATGATGCTATTGAATCCGGCTTTGACCGAATTATCATCGTTGTGCGCAAAAGCGCCCGCGCCATGATGGAAATGCGCTACAGCGAGCTTATGGAAAAGTATGAAATAATAATCTGCGAGCAGGAAGAGGATTCCCTGCCTGCTTTTTTCGACCCTCCCGAGGACAGAGTGAAGCCCTACGGCACCGCTCACGCTCTCATGTGTGCCGCTCAGTTTATCGACTACCCCACTCTGGTTATCAATGCTGACGACTATTACGGCAAGGAGACCCTGCAGCGTATGTCCGCATTCATGAATACAATGACCGAATCCCAGACAGGCCTTGCGGTTTTCCCCATCAGCAAAACTCTTTCTGACTGCGGACCTGTTACCAGAGGAATATGCAGTCTCTCTCAGGACGGCGAACTGATTTCCGTACGCGAAACCGACGGCATTGCACTCAATTCTGACGGAGTTGTCAGAAGCGGTACAGGTATCCCCTTTTCTGACAACACCCCTGTTTCAATGAACGTCTGGGCTGTATCTCCTTCCTTTACAACCCTTGCACAGCCTTACTTTGACAGATTTTTCAACGAGCTCCCCGAAAACGACCTCAAAAGTGAGCTTCCTCTCCCTGTGATGATAAACAGCATGATTGCAGACGGACAGCTCATTGTCACTGCAGTTCCCATTGACTGCGACTGGTACGGAATCACATACCGCGATGATGCCTCAAAAGTCAGAGAAATCCTTTCAAAGCTGCACAGCAACGGCACCTATCCCTCTCCCCTTTTTAAATAACTGTCTCTATAAATCCTTTCTTTTTGTTGATTATATTAGGTCAATTTTACAATTGATAAACACAAATCAAACAGTTATATTATTATTCGTAATTTGTAAGCAAAGGAAAGGATGTCCATATGAAGCGTATACTGAATTTTCTCAACAGATTCTTCATTGACGGTCTCTCGGGCATGGCACTCGGTCTTTTCTGCACCCTCATTGCAGGTACCATCCTCGGTCAGATAGGTGCTATTATCGGTACCGACAATGCTATCGGCTCTCTGATTGTCACCATATCCACCGTTGCAAAGTTCATCACAGGCGCAGGCATCGGCGTTGGCGTTGCAGTCAAGCTTAAAGAGGCATCCCCTCTAGTGGTTGCAGCTGCAGGCGTTTCCGGTATGATAGGTGCTTATGCAAGCAACATTCTTGCAGGTACTCTTATCACAGACGGTGCCATGGTTCTCAGAGGTCCCGGTGAGCCTCTCGGTGCTTTTCTTGCAGCATATACCGCCATTGAAATCGCACATCTTGTTTCAGGCAAAACTGCACTGGATATCATCATCACTCCCTTTACAGGTATCGCCGTAGGCTCTGCAGTGGGTCTCCTTCTCGGTCCTCCCATTTCATCCTTCATGACCTACATCGGCGGTCTCATCAACTGGGGTGCAGAGCAGCAGCCCTTCCTTATGGGTATTGTTGTTTCTGTTCTCATGGGCATGGCTCTTACCCTCCCCATCAGCTCTGCAGCTATCGGTATTTCCCTCGGTCTCAGCGGTATTGCCGCAGGCGCTGCGGTTGTTGGCTGCTGTGCTCAGATGGTTGGCTTTGCAGTTGCAAGCTACAGGGAAAACCGCGTTGGCGGACTTATCGCCCAGGGCATCGGTACATCCATGATTCAGATTCAGAACATAATCAGACGTCCCCTTATCTGGTTCCCTGCCATTCTCACCAGCGCCGTTCTCGGTCCCATCAGCACCTGTGTATTCAAGCTCAAGTGCAATGCTACCGGTGCAGGTATGGGTACTTCAGGTCTCGTAGGTCCCATCATGACCTTTGATACCATGCTTGCTGACGGCAGCGGAATATGGGAAACCCTCGGCATTATTGCCCTGCTTGAATTCATTCTTCCTGCCATTCTTGCACTTCTCATCTCTGAGGGAATGCGCAAGCTTAATCTTATCGGCAGCGGCGATATGAAGCTTTCTTCTTAAAATTCTGCACCCCGACAAAAAATGTCGGGGTGTTTTTTCCATATTACTGTTCACAATCTCTTTATTGTGTGATATAATAATTTTCATAAATGTCAACAATCTATGTTAAAGGCGGGAATATTATGATCTGCCCAAAATGCGGACGACGCACCTATAAAAATGAAACCGTATGCCCCAAGTGCGGCACAGATATGACTGCTCGGCGCACACCCAAAACAGCATCTGCCCATGTTGCCGCTTCACAGGGCGAGCCTTACTATACACCCGAAACCGCAGCGCATCCCGTGAGCGATGTTTATGTACCCCCTGTTTACGCTCCCATTCCCGAGTCTGCACAATATACCGCGCCAAAGCCTGCTGCGCCGACACCTCCCCCTGCCCCGAAGCAGACTCAGCCCCCCAGGCAGCCTGCTGCCCCCAGACCCAATAATGCAGCAGCACCGAAGCCTGCACCTGCTCCATCCCCCGCTCCTGCTCCCGAAAAGGAAGACCTCGACCGCACCCTTACCTTTGCGGCTATCAGGGAATCTTCCTCTGCCGAGACTGCAGCAGTCAGAGAATACAACCGCATGAAGGCTCAGCTTCGTGAGAGCAAATCGGCAGATGATGCATCAAAGGTTGTTCTTGAACGTCTGCCTGAAGGCTATGTATATGTAAAAATGTCCATAGATGACGCTGACCGCTTCAGCAAGAGAAAGAACATTCCGAAGCCTGTTGTCATGGCGGTTGCAGGCGCTGCAATCATTACAGTCTTTCTTATTGCCCTTCTGTTTATCATCACAGGAAACGGAAGCTCCACTCCTGCAGTCGTCGGACGTTGGCAGGGCGAAATCGAACCTCTCAGATTCGGTATTACAGGCATCCCCTTCACCACTGTGGATACTGTATGGGAATTTGAAGAAAACGGTGATATGAAGATTCTCCCCCAGGATTCCCTGCTGGCAGGCTACGACCTGATAGGTACCTATAAGCTTTCCGCTGACGGAGACAGTACCGTTATTTCTCTTGACCTCGACTATTACGGAGAAAAAATCAGTGTTGATGTCATCTGTAATATCGACAAAGATACGAACACTATGATAATTTCAAACCGCGATGACCCGTCTCATACATATTCTTTTGAAAAGCTTGATTAACGGAGTGATTTGATGTTCTGTACAAAATGTGCCGCCCAGATTCTCGACGGTGACCGCTTCTGCCCTTACTGCGGTGCTCCTCAGAAAATCCGCAACGGACAGGACCTTAACGATGAACTGGCAAAAAAGACCGCTGCCACTGTTGATGTTACCCCTGAGGACAATCTTCCTCCTGAGCAGCGCGAGTATATAGGTCAGCACAAAAAATACGGCGACGAGCTGCAGGAGACCTACAGCGGATACTACGGCAGCATGGAGGAAAACAAGCGAAAGAAGGCTTCGGGCTGTTTTGTTCGCGGTCTTCTCATTGCTCTTATCACAGTGCTTCTTGTTATCATACTTCTAAGCGGTATTCTGCTTATTAGGGGCAAAAATCCCATTGAGTATACTGCAGAGCTTTTCCGCTCTATCACTTCTTCTCAGGATATCCCCGATCAGAATGATGATTCACAGATACTTATCACCTCTGCAAGTGATACAGTATCTGCAACCGATGCCCCAACCACAACTACAACCACTTCTGCAACGACAACCACCACTACTACCGTTAAAACAACCCGAAGCACCACTACCACAACAAAGAGAACAACAACTACCACCAAGCCCACTACCACTGCTGCGCCTGTCGGTCAGCTTATCAGAGATACTTCTGTGGGCAAGTGGACTGCTGATATTTCCGCTCTCAACATCACCGTCATAGGTTCAAAAATTAAGACAATAAACATAACCATTGATAAAAACGGAAACGCAAACGTCAGCTTCAAGGTAGGCTTTGTGACTGTAAAAACCACCGGCTCCTTTACAGTGCAGGATGACGGACGTACCGATCTTATCATAAAGGTTCCTTATACCGATGATATTATCAATGTTGTGGGCTATTCCAAGGTCGTCAACAACAACCAGATCGTTTTCCGCTGCTCTCAGGGTGATATAACCCTTAACAGAAAGTAACCGCGGAGGTCGATTCAATGCGTTGTGCCATATGCGGCGGTGAGATTGACAGCAGAACAAAGCAATGCACCAGATGCGGCGAATGCTGGGGCGGCGGAAACCGCGGCATCGCCAGAGAGGTTTCGGGAGATGCAGATTATTATGCAGCGCCTCCCCCTCCTCCGACCTTTACGGAAAAAGCCATCTCTTTTATTCAGGGTGTATTCAAAAAAGCCGACAGCTTTCTGACAGGCTGTGCAGGCAAGGCTGCTTCTCTTTTCGGCAGGACAACCACACGACGGCAGAACAGAATAATAGTCTGCTGTTTTATCCTTTTGCTTCTGACCGCAGTCATTACTGTTTCTGTTATCTGCAGCAGCAGCTGTTCAGAGCCTGAGATATGCGGCGTCTGGATTTCGGAGGATTCCGACGGGTCTGTTTCAGTTGAGCTTACTGCCGACGGCGGGATAAACATTCTTGTTCTCAGCCAGGGCAGCGAAAAGGTTTACAGAAGCGGCCAGTATTTCATAAGCGGCGACCTTATGGAAATACACTATGATGACGGAGAGGTTATCACCCTTTTATTCAGCGTTGACAGAGACACCGCAGTGTTTACTCTGCTTTCCAACGGTCAGTCCCAGAGATATTCAAGAAAATGAGGGCTTGATATTGAGCAATATCGATAAGCTTTGCGAAAAGAGAATCAGCGATTCTCTTTCAGGGCGCGCTTCGGCTCTGGAGGTTGAGTGCCGAAGCGAAGTAACCTCCACAAACAATATACTGAAAGAGCGTGCATCCGGAAAGGAATGTGCGCTCATTGCGCTTTCCCAGACTGCAGGCAAAGGAAGGCTTGGAAGAAGCTTCTTTTCGCCCCATGATACAGGGCTTTATCTGAGTCTGCGCCTTAAATTTACTCAGAGCGCGGAAAAGCTGATGCTGCTGACCCCTGCTGCTGCCGTTGCTGCCTGCAGGGCAATTGAGGCACTTGGCGGTGAAAAGCCGCAGATAAAATGGGTCAACGACCTGATTCTGCACGGCAGAAAGGTCTGCGGAATCCTTACTGAGGTGCTCCATTCCCCCGATGGGGAAATCAGCGTTATCGTGGGCGTCGGAATAAATGTGTATGCTCCCGATGAGGGTTTTCCCGATGAGCTGAAGGGTATTGCAGGGTATATCTTCCCCGAAAGACGTGAAAACCTCAGAAATGACCTTGTTTCAGCCTTCATCAATTGCTTTGTCGGATTTTTCAGCGATATTGAGCACGGGGATTTCATCAGCGAATACCGAGGGAGAAGCTGTGTTATCGGAAAACGCATCAACGTAATAAAAAGCGGCTCTTGCAGAGCCGCTGAGGCACTTGATATCGATGATGAATGCAGGCTTGTTGTCAGGTACGACGACGGCAGCACCGAAGCTCTGCACTCAGGCGAAATCAGCATCAGGACAGTATGATGCACCCTCAGTCATTCATATCAAAAAACAGCCGATGCAGAACACTCTGCATCGGCTGAAGTCATTTTTATTACAATTACATCAAAGGTGCAAACAGTCTGAAGATGCCCTGAAGAAGTCTCCTGAAAAATCCGCATCTGCATTCTTCTTCCGTTATCTCCTGGCAGATATCAAGAGTTCTGATAAACTCATCCCTGACCTGAAGCACCGCTCTGCTCCGACACATCCATGCCGCGCACTCAAAATGAAGATACAGGCTTCTGTAGTCCATATTCACCGTTCCGACCACTGCTGTCTCATCATCTGACACAAAGGTCTTTGAATGTATGAATCCGTCGGTATATTCATAAATTCTGACCCCTGCATCTATAAGCTCTCTGTAATAGGAGCGTGTTGTCATATGGACATACCATTTATCCCATATATGGGGTGTGATTATCCTTACATCAACGCCGCTCTTTGCTGCCAGCGAAAGCTCTGCAAGCATGGTATCATCCACCACAAGATAAGGTGTGCAGATGTACAGATATTTCTTTGCGCTGCTTATCATGTGGCGATAGACAAGCTCGCTTATATTCTCTTCATCCAGGGGGCTGTCGGCATAAGGTATCACCCAGCCGTCATCTTCCCTTTCACATTCTTTCTCTTTCCATGGATAAAAGCTCAGGTAATCTTCCGATGAGTTTTCTGCCAGCGCCCACATTCGCAGGAATGTCAGCGTAAAGCTCCATGCTGCCTCACCGCGAAGAAGCACTGCCGCATCCTTCCATACCCCGAATCTTTCCACCGCATTAATATATTCATCCGCAAGATTCACTCCCCCCGTTATTGCGCTCTTTCCGTCCACAACTGCGATTTTTCTGTGGTCGCGGTTGTTCTGAATCGTTGCAAGAAGCGGTCTGAAGGGATTGAACACCATGCATTTTATGCCGTATTCTGCCAGCTGCTTCGGATAGTCTGCAGGCAGCTTGAGAAAACATCCCATGTCATCGTAGAGAATGCGTACTTCAACCCCCTGCGCCGCTTTGTCCTTCAGCACATTCAGTATTGAGTTCCACATTACGCCTTCTTCAATGATGAATGATTCGATAAATATATATCTTTCTGCTTTGGAAAGCTCTTCAAGAAGCGCTTCAAGCATTCTTTCACCCGAGGGGAGAAATTCCGTTGAGGTGTTTCCGTACACAGGAAAGCCTGCGGTATCCTGAAGATAACTGATCTCGCGGCTGTACTCCTCCGCCGATTTCTGCGCTTCCTCTTTCCTGTCTCCGGGTCTGAGATAAAGCTCACGGCTTACATTTTCTATCCTGTCAAGGCGCTTTGCATAGCGCTTGTTTGCTTCCTGATAGTGAAGGTATAAATACAGAAGTCCTCCGAACACAGGAAACAACAGTATCAGAAACACCCATGCCAGCTTATATGCGCCAATCTCGCGTTTTACTATGATATATAACGATACTATAAGGCTTATCAGATTAAAAAACACTGACAGAGCCTTTGAATATACACTTCCGCTGTAGAGCAGCAGCACAAATACTCCCAGCTGCAGGAGAATGATAAGTGCCACAACCATTCTTCTCCTGAACAGTGTATGAAACCATTTACGTTTCATTTCTATCCTTTCTACATTGCTGATTTTCCGTTTCTGCTGTTTCTTATCGAATAATCGACGGTGGTTTTTCCGTCTTCATCTGTTGCTGTACTTTCAAATGCGTACCAGTCTCCGCTGACGCCTGTCAGTCTGATTCTGTCGGAAAACGGGAAGACAACGGCAATGTCGGTGGTGTTGTGTTCAAGTCTGTATACAACACTGCCCTTTTCCAAATCCACTGCAATACACACCCAGGTATCATTGGCTGCTATCGTGGATAATTCTCCTCCTGTCATTGCCCCGATATTCCATTTTGCAAGCTCCTTGCCTGCTTCATCATATCTGACAAGGTATCTGATGCCCTCAGAATCGGCGACAACGGCGTAGATGTACCCTCCGCCGAGCTGGTAGTCCTGTACCTCTCTTACAACTGTCTTTGTGTCTGTGCCGTCTGTATTTACAGAGCAGATATCATATGATGCATCGGTCGCGGATACTGTATAATAAATTCTGCCCTTCATATAGCCGAATTCATCTGCAGCGCCGCTGAACACAGGTCCATCCGAATAAAGCGTTGCAAACTCTGAGCCTTCTTCTCTCAGATAGTAGTACACCTTGCCCTCTGCAACAAAGTATCCGAGAGTAAAGTTTTCATCCGAGGAGAAATCAAGGACAGTATCGGCACTGTTATCGCCTGATACATAAGTCTTGCCGTTCTCGATGCGCTTTATGACATTACCCTCTCTGAAATACAGATATTTGCCGTCAGACTGAAGATCTGTTGCACTTATGCTGTTATAGATGCTTCTGTAGGTCTCATCTCCGCTGCGGCTCATTATAGTACCCTCTGCCACATAGTAAAGGGTATCGCCCACCGCGCACTGAAGAGAAGGCTCACGGGAGTTTTCCATTGCCTGATAACGAATCTTTGCACTTCTGCCCGAATCGCAGGAACAGCTGCATGAACATGAGCTGGCTCCGCAGGAGATAAGCAGCACCGCGCCGAGAATAACCAGCGGCACCGCCACCATAAGTATCAGGATCCTGCTGTCTCTTCTCACTGCCATCTTTATATTATATACAGTGTCGTTTATCCAGTCTGCAAATGGATTTACATCCACTCCAGACTGGGATGAAAGGGTTATGCTTCCTCTCTTCTTTCTTATCAGTGTTCCGCAATTGGGACAGGATTTTCGTCCTTCGCTTATTGTAGCGTGACATCTTTTACATCTCATTTGAATACACCCCGAAGATTTCGTCTTATAATCAGTGATTATATCATATTTCCCGCATCCTATCAACGCAAAACTTCATAAAGTTTTGATGTTCTGCTGATGTAATTTAATTGTGCGATTGACGAAAAAACGAAGCAGGAGTATAATCAGGGGGATAATTACTGTTTTTTGAGAGGTGCATTATGGAATCAAAGGATTATTTTCTTATCGGAGTATGCGTTATTGCTGCTGTTCTTCTCTTTGTGAGAATGGCTAAGGAAAACAAGGTGTTTATCGGCGCGGGTATTCTCTGCCTGCTCTACGGCGGATATCATGCTGCTTCTGCACTGCTGGATTCAGGTGTCGTCAGTGTTCTCGGCTGGATTCTTCGCGGTATTGCCGTTATCATGCTTATCTGGATGTTCACTGTCTTTTCTCAGGAAAAGGCAAAGACAAAGGCTGCTGCAGATGAAAAAGCCGAAAATACCGAAGCTGAAAATGCTGAACCCGATAACGAGGCTTCAGATAACGCGGAGCAGGAATAAACTGCTCTGTCTTGGGTGACTTAATTTACATCAACTGAATAATATGTAAGGAAGCATCCGTCGGAGCATCGGGTGCTTTCACCTATCGCGAAAGGGTACTTTTACAGCGCTCCTGCATCTGCCGTATCGCACCCTACGCTTAAAATATGCCGCCACACGCCCGATCTCTGTGGCGGCAGAACGATTGCCTGTTTGAAGGACAGGCCGTGAAAGGATTTGCCATGACGAGGATTTATATTATCAGACACTGCGAAGCGGCAGGAAACAAAGACAGAACTTTTCAGGGACATATCGACGGGCTGCCCAGTGAAAACGGACGGGCTCAGCTTAAAAGACTCTCTGAAAGAATGAAGGATTACCCTCTTGATGCGATCTATTCGAGCACTCTCTCCCGCGCAAGGGAGACCGCTGAAGCGGTCAATCTGCATTTTGGTTACAGCATTACCCAGCGCGAGGACCTTATGGAGATAAACGGCGGAGTATGGGAGGGCAAAAGATGGGCGGATTTCCCCACTCTCTATCCCGAGGACTCCTACCATTGGAGCCTTGAGCCCTGGAAATTTCACCCCGAAAACGGCGAGGCTATGACTGAGGTTTATGAGCGCATATACACTGCGGTACTCAGTATTGTAAGAGAAAACCGCGGCAGACATGTTGCGGTGGTTTCTCACGGCTGCGCCATCCGCAATCTTATGTGCAGAGTAAAGGGACTTCCCATAGAATCCCTCAACGATGTTGAATGGTGCGACAACACCGCTTTATCCATAATCGATTTCGACGATAATGATAATCCCACTCTCATTCTTGAGGGCGATTCCGCTCACCTTTCCGATGAGCTTTCCACCCTTAACCGTCAGTCCTGGTGGAAGAAGGAAAACAGGGACAAGCTTGTTTATGATGATTAAGGAGGGCTCGGTATGATTATCATGTCTGTTGACCTTGGCAAGGCAAGAACGGGAATAGCAGTCTGCGACCCTACAATGTTCCTGGCTTCTCCCGTTGAGGTCATAACTGAAAGCTATATTCCAAAGCTTGTTGAAAAAATTGCCGCTCAGGCTGAAAAGCTCAGAGCGGAACGGATAGTTGTGGGACTTCCTCTCAACATGGACGGCTCACAGGGCGAAAGCGCAAAAAATGCGCTGGATATTGCCGCTCAGATACGGGAGCGGACAGGTATTGAAACGGTTATGTACGATGAGCGCTGCTCAACAGTCTGCGCTCATACTGCTCTCAATGCCACAGACACCCGGGGCAAAAAGCGCAAGGCTGTTGTCGATGCAGTTGCAGCAGTGGTTATTCTTCAGAATTATATTGACTCTCTTAAATAGTCGGCTGCTGTTGTAATTTGTATATATTTGTGCTAGTATTTATTCAGTAAATATATTGGGGGCTGAAATAATGAAGCGTTTTATCTCACTTTTACTGGTTCTTGTTTTCATACTATCACTTTCCGCCTGCTCCTGTGATATTGACTGGAGCAATTTTGACCTTACAAAAAAGAATTTCGGGCTTACTGAGGAGACTGCAGACACCGCGAGCGATTCTGACATATCCGCAGATATCTCTGTTATCCCCGACCATTCGGTAAACACCGACGATATTGCCAACTACACAGTACCGGAGAATCCTTCTGTGGTCTACAACTGCTGGGCTGTGGTCCCTTCCGGGGATTTTTCCGCCATGGCAAACGAAAAGCTTCTTGAAATTGCCGCTCTCAACGCTGAGCTTTCTGCGATGAAGGATAGTCTTTCTTCCTTCTCAACTGTTGATCTTATTTCTGCTGACACAGGCTTTTCAAAAGTTCTCAACAATATCCGCGCCTGGAGCTTCGGCGCCAGAAATTATCCCACCGACGGTCTTTCTGACAATGACCTGCTGATTCTTGAGGCTCTTGTCACTATCGGTGTTGATTCTTCAGAATTCGGAGCAAGATTTCCTGCTCTGATAATTACAGAGGACACCGAAACCATCGGCACATATGAAGATATGATCATTTCAAATATCGTCGCTCTCAGTGCCGATATCATGAACGGCTGACCGCTTTGCACCTCCTGCATATAACTGCAGGAGGTGTTTTTTACGCCGATACCTCTTGACATTCGCGCTTTATAGTGCTAAAATCTTTTTAACAATCAAATATAAAGGCTGTGACGAAGAAAGTCGGGATTAAGTTTTTTCAGAGAGCCGATGTTCGCTGCGAATCGGTAAAATTTACCCCAATGACCTCTCCCTTCTGAGCCGGAGACTGTGAAAGTAATGATATCAGTAGCGGTTTCCCGAGGATGCTGCGTCAGTGCATAGAGATTGTCAGATCTCGAAGAGTGGCGATTTTATCGCAATTTGAGTGGTACCGCGAGTGTATATTCACACCCGTCTCAAAGCATAAGCTTTGGGACGGGTGTTTTAATTTAATCGTGGCTTTTTTGTAGCCTTATTCCAAGGAGTGTTGTATAATGGATGCAAGTAAATACAAAGTCGGTTATTTCCCTGCTCCGGGAAATCACACAAAGTGGGTCACAAGGGACCATATTGAGAAGGCTCCCATCTGGTGCAGCGTCGATATGCGCGACGGCAATCAGAGTCTTGTCATTCCCATGAGTCTTGAGGAAAAGCTTGAATACTACAAGGTTCTTCTGGATGTCGGCTTCAAGGAAATCGAGGTGGGCTTCCCTGCTGCCTCAGAAACCGAGTATGAATTTCTGCGCACTCTTATCGACAAGAACATGATCCCCGATGATGTCTCTGTTCAGGTGCTCACTCAATGCCGCGAGCATATTATCAGAAAGACTTTTGACGCCTGCAAGGGCGCTCCCCACGCGATCATCCATTTCTATAATTCTGTCAGCGTTGCTCAGCGTGAGCAGGTCTTCCGCATGTCCAAGGAAGAGATAAAGCAGATTGCGGTCGACGGTGCGAAGCTTGTGAAAAAGCTTGCCGCAGAATACCAAGGCAACTTCCGTTTTGAATATTCTCCCGAAAGCTTTACAGGCACAGAGCCTGAATACGCTCTTGAGGTATGCAACGCGGTTCTCGACGTGCTTGAGCCGTCTGAAACAAACAATGTAATCATCAATCTCCCTGTTACTGTGGAGATGAGCCTTCCCCACGTTTATGCTTCACAGGTTGAATACATGAGCGAAAACCTCAGATACCGCGAGCATGTCACCCTCTCTCTCCACCCTCACAACGACCGCGGCACGGGTGTTGCAGATACCGAGCTTGCCCTTCTGGCGGGCGCTGACCGCGTGGAAGGTACTCTTTTCGGAAACGGCGAGAGAACGGGAAATGTTGATATAATCACTCTTGCAATGAATATGTATTCCCACGGCGTTGATCCCGGGCTTGATTTTTCAAATATCCCCGACCTTGTTGAAAAATATGAAAAATGCACCCGTATGCACGTTTATGAGCGCGCTCCCTATGCCGGTGCTCTGGTATTTGCCGCCTTCTCGGGCAGTCATCAGGATGCCATTGCAAAGGGTATGAAATACAGGCAGGAAAAGGACAGCCGCTACTGGAGCGTTCCTTATATCCCCATAGACCCTCACGACATCAACAGAACCTATGATGCGGATGTAATAAGGGTCAATTCCCAGAGCGGCAAGGGCGGAATTGCTTATCTGCTCGAACAGAATTACGGTTATTCGCTGCCCTCAGGCATGCGCAATGACCTGCGAAATCTCTGCAAGGATATTTCCGACCATCAGCACAGAGAACTCAAGGTTTCGGATATTCTGGATATATTCAAAGAGCATTATTTCCTTCACGATTCAATGATTTCTGTATCTGATGTTCACTTCTACCGCAAGGAAAAGAACGTCATTGCCGATATAGTCTTTATGAAGGACGGCGAGCCTTCTTCCGTCCGCGCAACAGGAAACGGTTCACTCAACGCCGTCAACAATGCGCTCAAGGCGTTTACCAACACCGAATACACCCTTCAGGTATACTCTGAGCACAGCATGCAGGGCAGCGGCTCCGGAAGCGTCGCTGCGGCTTATATCGGAATCGAAGACAAGGACGGTAATATGTACTGGGGTGCAGGCACTGACACCGATATTATCCACGCAGGTATCAATGCTCTGCTCAGCGCATTCCACAACATGACAAAGGGAGGAAACTGAAATGGGAATGACACTAACTCAGAAAATTCTTGCTGCTCATGCAGGACTTGATAATGTTACTGCAGGTCAGCTTATAAACGCCAGACTCGATATAGTTCTCGGCAACGACATAACCACTCCTGTTGCCGTAAACGAGTTCAAAAAGGCAGGTTTTGATTCTGTCTTTGACAAGGACCGCATTGCAATTGTCCTTGACCACTTTGTACCAAACAAGGATATAAAGGCTGCTGAGCAGTCAAAAACCTGCCGCGAATTTGCCTGCACTCACTGCGTAAGTCACTTTTACGATGTTGGCAAAATGGGCATTGAACATGCTCTGCTCCCTGAACAGGGTGTTGTCACTGCAGGCGACTGTATTATAGGCGCAGACAGCCACACCTGCACCTACGGCGCTCTCGGCGCATTTTCCACAGGCGTCGGCTCTACGGATATGGCTGCAGGTATGGCTACAGGCATGGCATGGTTCAAGGTCCCCTCTGCAATCAAGTTCAATCTCACAGGTACTCTCAGCTCCAATTGCAGCGGCAAGGATGTTATCCTTACCATCATCGGCATGATCGGCGTCGACGGCGCTCTCTATAAGAGCATGGAATTTACAGGTGACGGCGTCAGCAGTCTTTCTATGGATGACAGGCTCTGTATATGCAACATGGCAATTGAGGCAGGTGCAAAAAACGGCATCTTCCCTGTTGACAAAAAGACCATTGAATATATGGAAGGGCGCTGCGAGCGCACTCCTGTTATATACGAAGCTGACGAGGACGCTGAGTACGAGCAGGTCATTGACATTGATCTCTCTTCAATCGTTCCCACTGTAGCCTGTCCTCACCTTCCCGAAAATACACGCAGGGCAAGTGAGCTTTCCGATATAAAAATCGACCAGGTTGTTATCGGAAGCTGCACCAACGGCAGACTTGAAGATATGGAAGCAGCTTACAATATTATCAAAGGCGGCAAAATCGCTGACGGTGTCAGATGCATAATTATCCCTGCAACCATGAAGATACTGCGCGAATGTGTTGAGCGCGGCTGGTACACTGCTTTTATCGACGCAGGTGCTGTTGTTTCCACCCCCACCTGCGGTCCCTGTCTCGGCGGCTATATGGGCATTCTGGCTGCAGGAGAAAGATGCATTGCTACCACAAACCGTAACTTTGTCGGCAGAATGGGTCATGTTGACAGCGAGGTTTATCTCGCCTCCCCCGCAACTGCAGCTGCAAGTGCTCTGACAGGATATATTACAGAATACAAGGAGAACAGATAATGAACACACAAGGTAAGGTTTTCAAATATCCTGATAACGTTGATACCGATGTAATAATCCCTGCACGTTATCTCAACACTCCCAATGCCGCAGAGCTGGCTCTGCACTGCATGGAAGATATAGATGCAGACTTCGTCAAGGAGGTCAAAGCAGGCGATGTTATTGTCGCAGGCTGGAATTTCGGCTGCGGCTCATCCCGTGAGCATGCTCCTCTTGTTATAAAAACCTGCGGCACAGGCTGCGTTATTGCTAAAAGCTTTGCACGGATTTTCTACCGCAATGCAATCAATATCGGTCTGCCTATTCTCGAATGCGAGCAGGCTGCCGATGAAATCAATGCGGGAGATGAGGTTTCGGTGGATTTTGATACAGGTATCATTACCGATATCACTACAGGAAAATCCTATTCTGCCCAGCCTTTCCCTCCCTTTATTCAGAACATAATCACAAGCGGCGGTCTGCTCAAATCACTGAAAGAAGGCAAAAGCAATGACTAAAAACATAGCTGTAATCCGCGGCGACGGCATAGGTCCCGAAATTGTCGCGCAGGCACTGAAGGTTCTGTGTAAAGTATCAGAACTTTACGGTCATGCCTTCAATTTTATCGATGTTGATATGGGCGGCTGCGCCATCGATAAGTACGGCGACCCTCTTCCCGAAGCAGAGCTGAAAAAATGCATTGAATCGGACAGTGTTCTTCTCGGTGCTGTAGGCGGCAACAAGTGGAACGATGTTCCCGGACATATGCGCCCTGAAAAGGGTCTTCTGCGCCTTCGCGCCGGAATGGGCGTGTATTCAAACAACCGTCCTGCAAAAATCTGGCATCAGCTCAGCGATGCATCCCCTCTGCGCAAGTCAATAGTTGACAAGGGAATTGACTTTATAATCGTCCGTGAGCTTATCGGCGGAATTTACTTCGGCGAGCACAAAACCGAGGTTATCGACGGCGAAAATACAGCAGTTGACATACTGATGTATAATGAAAAGGAGATAGAGCGAATCGGACGCATCGGCTTTGAGACTGCCCGCAGAAGACGCGGCATGCTTTGCTCTGTTGAAAAAAGCAATGTGCTTGATTCAAGCCGTCTCTGGAAAAAGGTTATGCACAGGATAGCTGCAGATTACCCTGATGTAACTCTCTCTGATATGCTGGTTGACAACTGCGCCATGCAGATAGTCAAAGACCCCTCTCAGTTTGATGTTATCGTCACTGAGAATATGTTTGGAGATATACTTTCTGATGAGGCTTCTATGATTACAGGCTCTATCGGCATGATTCCTTCCTCCAGTCTCGGTGCGACATCCTGCGGACTCTATGAGCCCATTCACGGCTCTGCACCCGACATTGCAGGTACCGACACTGCAAATCCCATAGGCACCATCCTCTCCGCTGC
>JAZUPA010000017.1:0-24559 GCA_045604945.1 Acutalibacteraceae bacterium | reverse complement strand
AAGCCTCATCGCCGCACCACATAGCATAAACGAAGCCGTCGCCCTTTTCTTCAAGGGTCTTTGTGATTTCATCCATGGTTGTGCAGTCGTAGCTAAGTCGGAGGCCAAGCGGTCTTAGGAAGACAATGTCATAAATCAACTCCTTGGCTCACAGAACGACATGGCTACGATCCGACTTTATCCTCGCAAGCCTCATCGCCGCACCACATAGCATAAACGAAGCCGTCGCCCTTTTCTTCAAGGGTCTTTGTGATTTCATCCATGGTTGTGCAGTCGTAGCTCTTGTTGTTTCTGTTCTCAAGAGCCTTCTGATACAGACCGTCACGAACAGCGGTAAGTCTCTCGTTGACTGTCTCAACAAGCTCGGAGAGGTTTGCGGTTATCTTCTCTCTGTTGTGACGTGTAACAAGTACGCACTGACCGTTCTCAATGTCACGGGGACCGATCTCAAGACGTACGGGAACGCCCTTCATCTCATATTCTGCAAACTTCCAGCCTGCAGAATTGTCGCTGTCATCAACCTTTACACGGATGCCTGCAGCCTTGAGAGTATCACGAAGCTCATAAGCCTTGTCAAGAACGCCGGGCTTGTGCTGTGCGATAGGAAGAATAACGACCTGAATGGGAGCAACAGCAGGAGGCAGAACCAGACCGTTGTTGTCGCCGTGGGTCATGATGATAGCACCGATAAGACGGGTTGTAACACCCCAGGAAGTCTGGAAGGGATATTCAAGCTTATTTTCCTTGCTGGTGTACTGGATTCCGAAGGCTCTTGCAAAGCCATCGCCGAAGAAGTGAGAAGTACCTGCCTGAAGTGCCTTGCCGTCGTGCATGAGAGCCTCGATTGCGTAGGTATCAACTGCACCTGCAAACTTGTCGCTCTCGGTCTTTACGCCCTTTACAACAGGCATTGCAAGGCTCTCTTCACAGAACTTTGCATATGTATCGAGCATCTTGACTGTCTCTTCTCTTGCTTCCTCTGCGGTTGCATGAATAGTGTGACCCTCCTGCCAGAGGAATTCACGGGAGCGAAGGAAAGGACGGGTTGTCTTTTCCCATCTTACAACGGAAACCCACTGGTTATAGAGCTTGGGAAGATCGCGCCAGGAGTGGATAATATTTGCATAATGCTCGCAGAAAAGGGTCTCAGAGGTAGGTCTTACGCAAAGACGCTCCTCAAGAGGCTCGCTGCCGCCATGGGTTACCCATGCAACCTCGGGAGCAAAGCCCTCAACATGATCCTTTTCCTTCTGGAGAAGGCTTTCGGGAATGAACATGGGCATGCAGACATTCTCATGTCCGCTTTCCTTGAACATACCGTCAAGAATCTTCTGCATATGCTCCCAGATGGCGTAACCGTAAGGACGGATTACCATGCAGCCCTTTACGCTTGTGTACTCAATGAGTTCTGCTTTTTTTACAATATCAGTATACCACTTGGCAAAATCCTCTTCCATTGAGGTTATGGATTCTACCATCTTGTTCTGATTTGCCATTTGTATCAAATCCTTTCGTTATAAAACACTTATTCAGCTGCAGGCTCCATTACCGTCACAGACAGCGACAGATCTTCATCCGAGCCTATTACCCAGCAATTTGTCTTGCCCTTTACATGAATGTTTACGGGGAGTGAAATAGTTCCTGTAGTAGTTACTGTGGATGCATCCGCAATGATCGTAACCTTCTGGGATACGTTCTCTTCGTTTATCTTGAAAATTTCGCTCTTGGGACCTATCAGAGTGATGTTCATTGTACCGGAAGGCACAATCCGCATCTCCGTACTGTCAAAATCACAGATGAAATTGCTCTCATCCACTGCGACAGTAAAGGTTCTCTTTATATATCCGCTGAGGTCAAAATGAACCTCAATATCAAGCTGATTGCCTGTAAGTCCGCCTGTGAATTCAACACCGCTCGGGAGCTTTATTGTCTCATAATAGACATTGGTATCGGTTGAAATGACCGAGAGGTCAATTCTTCCTGTTTTCTGCTCAAGGGTTTTCACTATATCGTTTACAGGGTCATCCTTGTTTATGTCGGGTATATACTTGATGTCAATGGTTGAGGAGGGCTTGATTGAGATAAGCTTTTTCAGCTTGCTCCAGTTGAAGTCCTCTCCCACCCTGCTCTCGTCAAACAGTGCAACAATCTTTGCAGTCGCATTCACTCTAAGAGGAACTCTTACTGTTACTGCAGCACTGTTGATTGAAACATTTTCATACTGCTCCTCAATAGCTGTTACTGTAACATACTCAAGGTCGCTGCTGTCTATCTGCACATCATCCTCATCATACAGGATGAACTTTCCTCCTGCAAAATCGGTAGTCTGAGTAAGATTCTGCGCTCCTTCGGCAAAAACCTCAACCTTTGCAATCCTGTTTATGACCGCCTGAGGACCCTTTATTTCAACCTCAGAAATCTTCTCGTTTCCGATGTATGTTGCGGGAGACTCCATGGAGTAGTTCTCAAGCTTTGCAGATGCAGTGGAATTGCTCTTTGTCTTTATCGGGTAGGTTTTTGATGTTATCACATCAAGCTTTACCGTTATGGACTCAATCTGAGATTCAACCGTTACATCGTAGAGATTGTTCGTGCAGGTCGTCTTCAGAGCAAGAGTATAGTTATTCGGCTGATTCTCTATAACATTGGTAAGCTGAGCCACAACCGAAATATCCTCTCTGTTGAGCTGGGTCAGGGAATATCTGTTGCCCTCGACTTCAACAGGCACGGTATATGTCGTATCTCCGAGCACGGAGGTATCCATGATGTCAAGAAGGGTCAGACCCTTTGCATCAATTGCACCTGCATCTATTGTAACAGGCACATCAGCAAATATCTTCTTCTCTGTGGGGCTGACATTCAGCGTTATGTAGAACCAGAATATCACGGCAAGCAGTACCGATACAACTACCAGAACGCGTCTGTCGAACAGCCAGTCGAAGGATATTTTACTTGTAAATTTCTTTATTGATTTCTTTGCTTCCTTTAACGATAACTTCACTGATCCACCTGCTTTCCGTCCTCATGTGAGTTATCTGACTTATTGCTCTTCTCTTTTTTCGTGAAGATCGATTTTACTCTCGCAAGCTTCTTTTCCATCGGGTTATCGCCGTCATCCTCTTCATCCTCGGGAATGAGCGCATTCATAAGTGCCGATGTGAATTCTGCGATATTTGAATAGCGTAAAATCTCTCCGTTTTCAACAACCGACATAAGCCCGTTCTCTTCAGAAAGAACTGCTACTATCGCATCAGAGCTTTCGCTCATACCTATTGCCGCTCTGTGTCTTGTTCCGTAGTCGGCACGGGGAGTTATTCCCTGTGTCAGAGGCAGGATGCATCCTGCCGCATGGATACGTCCGTCGCGGATAACCACGGCACCGTCATGAAGAGGAGCCTTATTGAAGAACAGATTGCTGAGCATCCTTGTGCTTACGCTTGCATCAACAACGGTTCCTGTGCGCACAACCTCATCAAGCTTTACGGTTCTTTCAAAAACAACAAGTGCGCCCATTCTCTCCTTCTGCAGGAATCTGAAGCCTTCTACAACTCCGCTTATTGCAGCAAGATCCGCAGCCTTCTTCTCGTCCTCTTTTTCAAGTCCAAGCAGATTCTTCATCGAGAAGCGGCTTCGACCAACTCGTTCTATGACAGAACGAAGCTCAGGCTGGAATATTATCAGCATTGCAATTACACCGTTTCGTATAATTATCTCAACGATGTATGCGAGCATATTCATCTCCAGAATCCTTGCAAACATATATGCGACAAGAATAATGAGACTGCCCTTTACGAGCAGCTGCGCTCTGCTGTTTTTAATAAATATGATAAACTGATAGATCAGGAAGGAGACTATGGCAATATCAAGTATATCGGTAAACTTGAAAAGCTCAATTACCGATTTTATGTTTTCCCATAACTGTGCCATCTGCAATTCACCTCAATCTCGGCATTACGGCTGATTTCGTAAAACTTTCCACTCTTGATATTGTAACAATAATTATGTTGTTATGCAATCCTTTTTTTCATATAAATTGATTATTTTTCTATAGAAAAATGCCCTTGCAACGCTGCTTTTTACTCCACAAAAAACAACAGTAAAAATTGTTTAAAATTCCCTGTTGATTTCATAGAACAAACGTTCTATAATACCTTCAAGAACGTTTGTTTGGTGATTTTATGGAACGTGTTATTCTTCACAGCGACTGCAATTCCTTTTACGCCTCCGTTGAGTGCCTGCATCACCCTGAATTACGCGATATGCCCGTTGCTGTCGGCGGTGATGCCCAGCAGAGAAAGGGCATTATTCTTGCAAAAAATCAGCTTGCAAAGCAATTCAACATAAAAACGGGAGAAGCCCTCTGGCAGGCAAGGCAAAAATGCCCCGAGCTGGTAGTTTTAAAGCCCAACTTCCCCCTTTATTCCCGTTTCTCTCAGCTTGCAAGACAGATATACCTTGAATATACAGATATGATAGAGCCCTTCGGTCTTGACGAGGCATGGCTGGATGTCACGGAAATTGCAGGAAGAAAAGGCGGCGGAAAGGCAATAGCAGAGGAAATACGCTGCCGCATAAAAGAGGAGCTTGGCATAACTGTCAGTATCGGTGTAAGCTTCAACAAGGTTTTCGCAAAGCTTGGCAGCGACTACAAAAAGCCCGATGCGATAACGGTAATCGATTCTTCAAATTTCAAATCCATCGTATACCCTCTCCCCGTTTCCGACCTGCTCTTTGTCGGACACAACACCAGAAAAAAACTGCTGAATATGGGAATTAATACCATCGGTGATCTTGCCGCCTGCCCCGAGGAACTTTTAAAGCTAACCTTCGGCAAAAACGGTCTCCTTCTCCACTCTTTCGCAAACGGCACCGATTCTTCTCCTGTTGCCCGCTACGGCTGCAATGCCCCTGTAAAGTCCGTCGGAAATTCCACCACTGCACCACATGACCTGACAACTCCTGAAGAAGCTAAAATCCTGTTTATGGTTCTCTCCGACAGCGTTTCCCGCAGACTTCGTGAGCAGGGACTTTCAGGACGTGTCATTACTGTAAGCGTGCGTTCCAGCGACCTGCACTGGGAATCTCATCAGCACAGAATATCTCACTATACCTGCAACGCATCCGAGATAAGCGCCTATGCAGTAAAGCTTTTCAATGACTTCTATTCCTGGCACCACTCCATTCGCGGACTTGGCGTAAGTGTTTCTGACCTTTGCTGCGATGCTCCTCCCGAGCAGAGCGGGTTTATGCCTGCAGATACCCATCGCGAAAAGAACGAGAAGCTTGACAAGGCTGTTTTTTCCCTGAAAAAACGCTTTGGAACGCAGGCTGTCCGTCCTGCGCTCCTTCTGACCGACGATGAACTTTCACACTTTGCTCCAAATCTCGAAAACCCGTTTTCTTAATACATCCCTCAGCGAGGTATTTATCAGACAGTGAAAACCTATGTAAATGTTGTAGTCAGCTTTGACACCGACGGAAATATCCGTCCTCTTAAAATACTGTGGAGCGATGAGCTCACCCTGGAGATAGACCGTATAAAGGACATCCGTCCTGCGGCATCCCTCAAGGCAGGCGGCACGGGAATACGCTACACCTGCCTTATTCGCGGTCAGCTGCGATATCTCTTTTATGAGCAGGGAGTATGGTTTGTTGAAGGCAGAGATTAAAAAAGACCCGATATCAATCGGGTCTTTTTTATCAGTTTTTCTTTGCAAAGAAGGATGCAATCGCGCCGGGACCCTTGCTCATATTCCTTCCGCTTCTGTAGTAGTTGGAAGAATTTGAGAAGAGACCTGTATGCTGCTGTGTATTGGTTGTAACAACGCCCAGAACATCTCCGCCGAGCGCCTTGAGAATATCAGCAGTGGACTTGAATGCATCAAGGTTTGTTCTGCCGTACTGGGCAACAAGAATGGAAGCGTCAACCTTACCCACAACGCTTGTTGCATCCGCAACAAGTTCTACAGAGGGAGTATCTATGATAACATAGTCAAACTGGCTCTGAACGGACTCGATAAGCTCGTCGAAAACCACGCTGTCAAGCAGATCTGCTATGTTTACGTTGTTGAGGTTTGTGTTGTTGACCGCTGTGATTACATAGAGATTTCTGTTGGATGTTTTACAGATTGTAGCTGCAAGATTTGTTTTTCCCAGCAGCAGGTCTGCAAGACCGAATGTTGACTCGATCTTCATCTGAGGGCTTATGCTGGGACGTCTCATATCAGCTTCGATAAGCAGCACCATTGCATCTGTCTCCGCCAGTGCAGTGGCAAGACCTATTGCAACGGAAGTACGGCCGTCTCTGGGCTGAGCACTGCATATCGCTATCGAGCGTACCTTTTTCTCAGAATACTTGACCGCAGAACGCAGGGTCTGATAGGCATTGCCTATCTTCTGACCGATTTTTTCTCCGCTGCCTACTCTCGAAGTTGAAGGAATGGAGGCAATGGTAGGAATATCGGTAATTTTATAAAGCTTGTTGTGGCTTCTCATTGTTCTGTCGGTAATAAACAGAACTGCATTGACAAGAATGAAAACGCCAAAGGCAATCAGAGCGGCATAAAGACCGTTCAGCAGAGCAGGAGTTGCACGGGAGGTCTCCTCATAGGTACGACCTGATTCGGATGTGCCGATTTCAAAGTCATATCCGTTATTTATGTACTCCTCGTTGATATCGGCAATGCAGGTGTCAATGAAGTTTGCCATGAAAACATTTGCTTCACGCCAGTTGCCTTCATATCTGATAGTAACCATTATGCTGGAGTTTCCTATCTCCTCAGCGGTGACTCTGCTCTTGAAATCCTCGGGATTGTATGTTGTTATGAGGTTTGATGTGGTCAGCGCCTTTGCAATTGTATCGGAATTTTCGATGGTGAACACCGCATCCTCAACCAGAAGGTTTGCAAGTTCAAGAGAATCTCTTGCATTGGAAATGCTCTCCGATGTCATTGTGGGAGATACCTTGAGCTGCGCCTTTACAATAGATTCCTCCGGCGTAACGATGAGAGTGTAGACAAAGACAACCAGAAACGCTGTCAGCACAACACCCACAAGCCAGATAACTCTTCTTGCACACAATTGAATAAATTCAGAAAACGCAGAACCTCTGTTCAATTATATCACGTCCTTGAGCTTCTTTGCTGATAAACACAGCACTATTTTGTAATTATAAATGTCATGGATAATTAAGTCAACCGGGATAATATTAACATTTCACGGATTTTATTCATCATCTGCAATTATTCCCGTTTCGGTAAGCACAATTTTTGAATAACCCTTATCCGAGGGGGTTTTGTAGGTGTAGTAATCGATCAGGGAAATATCGGACTCAGATATTTTCTCCGTAAGCTTTTCAATATCTGTATCGGTCAGCACCTCAAAAGCGGATGAATCGTAAGAGAAGCCTGCCGAACCGTCCGCTGCACCTGCGCTGAACATCATACCGCCGCGAAAATCCCCGCTGAAAGCATATCCGATATGCTCTCTGACTGCTTTTCTGTAATCGCTGTAGACAGAAGCGGCAATATCCTCTTCCCCGACTCTGTCCGCACCGAAGGTCATAATCTTATGAATATCCGAATCGGTTACATACTCCGAAACATACCCGTAGGTTTCATCGGAGCAGAAAATCATTTTGCATCCGCTTCCGTACCAGGAAGCCACTCGCTCGGTTATCATGTCGCTGCCCGAAACATTGTAGTAGATATTAACAGGTTTCTTTGATACGCCTATTTCAACCGCAGCAATCTGAGCCCCTTCAATAAATCCCTTTATGTAATTGTAGGTCTCAGCGCTTTCTTCTCCCTGTATACCGAGTGTAAGGTTACCTTCCTTTACAGCACTGTACCCTGCATAAACACCGCATTGCAGCTTGGATACGTTGATGCAGCAGACATTTGATCTTACAAGAAAATCATTTCCGAAATCAACACAGATAAATTTGACATCGGGATATTTGCCTGTGCAGCTGTAAACAGCATTTTCATCATCAACAGCAAACAGCACTATTACCTCCGCCCCTGCTTTGACCGCTTTGTCAATCTGTTTCTGACTGCTTCCCTGATATGCTGCATAGGCAAGATTGTTCTCCGCAGCATATGAGGCAACGCCTTCCAGGCAATTTGCTGCAGGGGATGCCGCATCTGATGTATCAAGTGATGATATAAAAGCCATATCGATATTCTTTCCGGAGCAGCCTGCTGCATAGGGCAGCAACGCTGCACATATCAGAACCGCCAGCACCAGTGCAATTTTTCTCATTTCTTTTCCTCCGAATCAATATTGCCCGCACCAAAGCCCTCAGGCAGAAGTGAGCCAAGCATGATTTTTTCGCAGTTTCCGTCATCGTCTGCACAGATAACCGCAAAGTCCTCGCTGCAGAATTCCGCAAGGACCTGTCTGCAGACACCGCAGGGTGTTGTAAAGCTGTTCCACTTGCCATCTTTTCCGCCTACTACAGCAACAGCTTCAAAGTCTGTCACACCTTCGCTGACCGCTTTGAACACCGATGTGCGCTCCGCGCAGCATGTGGGCGAAAACGCTGCATTCTCAATATTGCAGCCCTTATAGATTTTACCGTTGCCTGCAAGCAGTGCAGCGCCCACTCTGTAGCCTGAGTATGGAGAATATGACATTTTCTGTGCATCCAAAGCACTTTTTATAAGCTTGCCTGAGGGTACGCTCATCATAATTCTGTCAGCAAAGCTTTCGGAATCGCTCTTTATTTCAAGTATATCTTCGATAAATCCGGCAATTGAATCAAACCCTTCCAGAGTCCCTAGGTTGACAGGTCTGACTCTTTCGCCGTAAACAAGCATCGGAACATATTCCCTTGAATGGTCAGTGCTTTCCGTTGCAGGGTCGCAGCCATGGTCTGCAGTTATTATCAGAACATCATCGCTTCTGAGATTTACGACAAACTGTCCCAGCCACTCATCAAACTCCGCAATCGCCTGTGCATAGCCATCCACGTCATTGCGGTGACCGTAAAGCATATCAAAATCCACAAGATTTGCAAAACACAGACCGTTAAAGCCCTTTTTTGCTATTGCCGACACCTTATCCATGCCGTCTTTATTTCCCTTTGTGGGATGGCTTTCGGTTACACCCTTACCTGTGAAAATATCATTAATCTTTCCGACCGAAATAACGTCTCTGCCGCTTTCGCTTATGCGGTCAAGCATGGTTTTCTCAGGAGGAACAACGCTGAAATCATGGCGGTTTGCAGTTCTTTCATAACTACCCGAGATTCCCACAAAGGGTCTTGCAATAACTCTGCCGACAGCATATTTTCCAACCAGAATTTTTCTCGCGATTTCACAGTACTCATACAGCTTTGCAGGAGGCACAATATCCTCATGGGCTGCAATCTGAAAAACGCTGTCTGCGGAAGTATATACAATAAGGTCACCGGTTTTCAGATGCTCATCGCCGTAATCGTTGATTACTTTTGTTCCCGAATAGGGTTTGTTGCACAGCACTCCCCTGCCGGTTTCCTCTGAAAATCTTCTGATTATCTCATCGGGAAATCCGTCCGGAAACACAGGAAACGGCACCTCAGATACAAGACCTGCAATTTCCCAGTGTCCGGTTGTGGTATCCTTTCCCTTTGAACGCTCAGACAATCTTGCAAATGCAGCCTGTGGTTTTGCACAGGGCTTTGCGCACGAAACGCCGTCAATATTGAAAAGTCCCAGTCTTCTGAGATTATCTGCCCTGAATTTATCGGATATTGACACCGAGCGAAGTGTATTGCTGCCCTTGTCGCCATACTCCGATGCATCGGGAAGCTCTCCTATGCCCGCGCTGTCAAGAACTATCAGAAATACTCTTTTTATCATCTTCCGCACCTCCGCTATATAACCGGCGCAAGTATTTTTTGTTTACATTTTATTATATAGTATGATTTATTCATTGTCAAATACCCGACTCATCCGACATCTGCGTAATCGAACACCTGACCTATAATCCCCGAATCATCGCCGTTGACATCTGTATAGGAATCAGGAATCTCTCCGACAATGACAGTTTCTGCAATCAGATATTCACTCTTTACATTTATATTTTCCGTAAAGCTCGGAGTTATAACTGTTATATTCGCCGATATTTCACAGGTAATGCGATGTTTTGTCTGATTTATACCCACAGAGACAAAGGAGCTTTCAAGATTTGCATCAATATCCCCGAAACTCCCCAGGCGTATTTCAATGTCAGGTCCTCTGCCGTACAGAATTCCTATATCCGTCAGTGTGCCGAGCGGCACTGAAAACTCCTGTATCTGCCTGTATTCAAGGGCTGACAACACCGCCCTGCCAAGCTCGCTTCTGAATCGGTTTACCGAGTCGCTTTTTGCACTCACCGACTGCACCGACCCATCAGCATTTCTTGCTATTTCAATAAAATCCGAATATGTATAGCCCGTATCATCAAGAGCCTCAATCACCGCCTCATTCATGGCATTCGATGCCTTGTTCCTCGATATGGCAATGGCAGCATCATGAATTACAGCCGCAAGAGCTGCGTTGAAAGCCCATATTGCAAGCGCCGCTGCAACAAGCAGACAAATCATAATCACATGAGGTTTTCTTTTTTTCTTTGGTTTTATGTAATACAAATCAGCACCTCCTCCGTTTTATATTCCAGTATACTTTCAGATTATCGAATGTGTGTCTTGATTTATCCCCTGAAAAGGTTTAGAATATAAAAAATCCATACTTGGGAGTGATTTTATGAAGAAAATCAAATGGGGTATTGTAGGTACCGGCACTATCTGCAACAGCTTCTGCCGTTCTTTGCAGGTGCTTGACAATGCGGAAATATATGCTGTTTGCTCGCGCACTCAGGAAAGTGCTGAGCGCTTTGCAGAAACATACGGTGCCGCTCTTACGTTTACCGATGTACGCGAAATGGCAAAAAGTGATGTTGACATCATCTATATCGGCACCCCTCACAGCAAGCATGCTCAGGCAGCCTACGCAGCAATAAGCGAAGGAAAGAACGTACTCTGTGAAAAAGCCTTTGCCCTTAATTCAAAGCACACAGAAAAGGTCATTGCTCTTGCCAGAGAAAAGAATGTTTTTCTGATGGAGGGTATGTGGACCCGTTTTCTCCCTGCGATTTTAAAGGTAAAGGAATGGATAGACAGCGGAATCATAGGCGAAATCGGAGAGATTCAGGCTGCATTCTCATTCCCTCAGCGCGATACATCTCCCGAAGGACGTCTTCTCAATCCTGCTCTTGGCGGCGGTGCGCTTCTCGACCTCGGCGTATACCCCATTTTCATATCCCAGTGGCTTTTCGGCGGTCAGCCGCAGTCCATTGAGACCAGTGTTGTATTCTCCGAGACAGGCGTTGACAACGACAGCACCACCATTCTCCATTACGATAATGGCAGAAAAGCCTATATTTCCACCAATTTCCTCTATGAATCAAACCACGCCACCATAATCGGCGAAAAAGGCTGCATATTCATCCCCAATCTCTGCTGGGCATTCAGTGCCTATTGCATTGTTGGAGGTCATCTTGTGGAATCCTACTCAGAGCCTCACGAAAACGGGCTCAGATTTGAAGCTGCCCATGTTATGGAATGTCTTGAAAACGGGCTTACCGAATCTCCTCTCTACCCTCTTTCCATGACCATCAACGAAATGCAAACCTGCGATAATATCCGTGCTCAGTGGGGATTGGTTTATCCCGATGATGATGTCGACATAACCTGCTGATATACAATATTTATCCCTGAAATCCCGCCTCTGCGCTTGACTACAATATCATTATTTGATATTATCTAGGAAGCGTGGAGGTGATTTTCTATGGATATTAAAGGAAGCAATCAGAGTCTTGTAAAAACCACAAATCAGGCTCTGATCATCAAAGCAATACGCGAAAACGGCAAAATGTCCAGAAGCGATATTGCAAAGCTGCTTTCTCTTTCCAACCCCAGCATTTCCAAAAATGTTGATAACCTTATCGAAAAGGGTCTTCTTATAGAAACAGGCTCGATTGTGACCGATGTCGGACGCAGACCCATCATGCTTGAATTCAACGGACGTCACGGCTGTGTTGCAGTTATAGATTTTTCCAGCAGTGACGGCAGAATCTGCATTGCCGACCTTGACGGAAACAAACTGAAATACTCCCGCGTTGAAGGCGGAAAGATAATCTCAAGAGATATGCTTGAAGGCGTAATCATAACCCTTCGCAGCATGCTCAGGGATATCGGGTCAAAATGCGGACCCCTTATCGGCATATGTATCGGTGTTCCCGGTGTTGTCGACCCCTCCACAGGACGAATTCACTGGTCCGCCCGTATTGAACATTACCAGGATCTTGACCTTGTGGCAATGTTTGAAGATGCATTCAATGTGCCTGTGACCATCAAGAACGACGTAAATCTTGCCGTATGCGGCGAGCGTGTTTTCGGCTGCGGAAACAACGCTGAAAATATGATTTATATCAATATCGACGCAGGTATCGGCGTCGGAATCGTTCTCGACGGCAAGCTCTATGAGGGCAGACGCGGCTTTGCAGGCGATCTTGGTGTTCTTCTTGCCGATATGACTGCAACCATTGAAGCTGACAGATGCGACTATATGAAGCTTCTTCTCGAAAACAGAATATCCACCTACAGCATGGTCAATGAATGTGCTGCTATGTTTGACAGCGGACGCGAAACTCTTCTGCGCTCTATCGTATCAAACAGTTCCGAAATCGTTTTCGGAGACCTCGTCAAGGCTTACGGCATGGGCGACACAGCAGTTCGCGGTATACTGACAAAATACGCAAAGCACATTGCTCTGCTGATGAAAAACCTTGTAAGTCTCTTTGATGTTGATCTTCTTGTTGTAGGAGGTCCCACCACAAGACTCGGAAGCTCGTTCATCAATGACATGACAGACTTCTTCCTTTCTCTGCCCGGCTATGCCACCGCCCAGATACGCGCTTCAAGACTTCTTGATACCGCCGTAATCTACGGCGGTATGTATACCGCTGCGCAGACCGCAATCAATTCGATTATCGAAAACTATAAAAAATAAGGTAACCGATATTCGGTTACCTTTATTTTAAAACAGGAGCTGAAATATATGAATTATTATTCTCTTTCAGGAGAATGGCAGCTTTTTCTCGATCCCGATAAAACAGCTTCGCTCTCCGAGCTGCAGTTCAACGATACGATAATCCTCCCCTCCACAACCGCACTTTCTCAGAAGGGTACACTCAGCGAAAAACGCGAAACCGGTTTTCTGACCGAGCTTTATCCCTTTGAAGGATATGCTTGGTATTCACGCACAGTGCATATTGATGAGAGCGATTTAAACGGCAGACTTTTTGTCACCCTTGAGCGCACACGCCTTACAAAGCTCTGGATAAACGATATCTTTGTCGGTGAGCGTGACAGTCTCAACACCTCTCATATATACGAAATAACAGAGCACGTCAGCAGCAGTGATTTCACAATTACAATTCTTGTTTCAAACACCGATTATCCCACCAAGGGCGGACATCTTACCTCTCCCGATACCCAGACAAACTGGAACGGTATACTGGGCGAGATTTCCCTTACCGCTGCAGGAGATGCTGTAATTACAAACATTTTTGCCGACTCAGATACAGATTCAAAAACAGTCAGCCTTACTGTCGAAGCTAACAGCAGGAAGTGCTCTGACTGCATTCTCAGAGTTGAAATGGCAGCATTTACCGAAAACGGCAAATCGGAAGCCATCCTCGCATGCCATGAATTCCCCTTTGATATAAAAGAAGGAATCAGCTCTGACACATTCTCATTCACTGTTCAGGATGCGCTTCTGTGGAGCGAATATTCTCCCAATGTCTATGAGCTTTCCCTCACGCTTTTCTCCGACGGAAATATTCTCAGTGAGAAAAAGACTGTATTCGGTCTGCGCTCATTTGCCGCTGACGGTATGAGCTTTTCTGTCAACGGAACAAAAACCATGCTCCGCGGCAAACATGACGGACTTATTTTCCCTCTTACCGGTGCAGCTCCCTGTGATATTGAAAGCTGGCTGAAGGTTATGAAAACCTCAAAGGAATACGGCATAAACCATTACAGATTCCACACCTGCTGTCCCCCCGATGCAGCTTTTACTGCCGCAGACCTTCTCGGCATCTATATGGAGCCCGAGCTGCCCTTCTGGGGTACTATTGCAGCACCGGGAGATGAAGGCTACAACGAAAAGGAACAGGCTTATCTTATTGAAGAGGGCTTCAGAATGATGCGCCTTTTCGGAAATCATCCTTCCTTCTGTATGTTTTCCCTTGGCAACGAGCTGTGGGGCAGCCCTGAGAGACTTTCTGAAATCCTGCAGGGATTCCGCAAAGCTGATACACGCCATCTGTACACTCAGGGCTCAAACAACTTCCAGCATGTTCCTGTAATTCTCCCCGAGGAGGATTTCTGGTGCGGCGTACGACTTAACAAAACCCGTCTTATCCGCGGCTCATACGGTCAGTGTGATGCTCCTCTCGGTCATGTTCAGACAGCAAAGCCCTCCACCCGTCACCGCTATGACAGCATAGTATTCTCCGCAGATTCCAATGCCACTGCAGTTGACGGCGGCGCAGAAATAGAAATCCAGTACGGTACCGGCGTCAAAAAGGTAAAAGCAGTAAATGCCGACAACGGTCTCACTCCTCAGATACCCATTGTGACACATGAAATCGGTCAGTATGCTGTCTGGCCTCATATTGCTGAAACAAGCAAATACACAGGCGTTCTCAGAGCCAGAAACTTTGAAGTATTCGGCGAGCGGCTGAAGGAAAAAGGCTTATATGAGCTGGCTGAGGATTTCTTCCTTGCATCAGGAAAGCTTTCTGCTCTCTGTTATAAAGAAGAGCTTGAAGCAGTTCACCGCTCAGACTGTATCGCAGGTTATCAGATTCTTGATCTCCAGGATTTTTCAGGTCAGGGTACCGCTACCGTCGGAATGCTGGATGCCTTCATGGAAAGCAAGGGGCTCATATCTCCCGAAGAATGGCGCGGTTTCTGCTCAGACTGCGTGCTTCTTGCTCAGTTTGACAGCTATGTTCTCAAAAGCGGCAGCACCTTCAGTGCAGATATCGCCGTCAGCTATTACAGAAGCGCCTCTCCCCTTGCATCGCAAAAACTTCGCTGGAGCTTCGGCGACCTTGCCTGCGGCGAAATAGCCATACCTGACGGTGCTTACGGACTTGTCAGTCTCGGCAATATATCGGTTGATATTCCCGAATCTGCAAAAGCGCAGAAAGTCCGTCTTTCTCTCAGCCTTGACTGCTGCGGCAGCGCCAACACATACGACCTGTTTATCTATCCTGACAAGCCTGCAGACTGCAGTCATGTAAATATCGCCCATACAATCGAAGAGGCTTCTGTACATCTCGATAAGGGCGAAGCTGTTCTTCTTATACCTGATGATGTCAAAAACGGTATAAAGGGCTTTTATTGTTCAGATTTCTGGTGCTACAGCATGTTCAAAGCCATTTCTGAATGGATGGGCAGAGAGATTCCCGTCGGTACCCTCGGACTGCTTATCGACAGCAAGCACCCCATATTCAGAAACTTCCCCACAGAGTTCTATTCCGAGCCTCAGTGGTGGTCTCTGGTTGAAAGCTGCGATACCACAATTCTCGACGGTGAAGAATATGCCTGCATAAAGCCCATTGTACACACAATCGATAACTTTGAACGCTGTCATAAGCTTGGCATGATATTTGAGTGCAGAGTCGGCAGCGGCAGACTGTTTGTGCTTAATGCAAAGGCGGATAAGCTTACCGATTGTCCCGAAGCTGCAGCGCTTCTCGGATGCATCTGCGACTATATCCGCTCAGATGAATTCTCCCCCGAAGCCGAGCTTTCAATCGACAGTCTCAAAAAGCTTTTCAAATAACAGGCAAAAACAGAGCAGCCTTTTGCTGCTCTGTTTTTTACTCTATTTGTTGATTCTCATTTCATAAAGGTATGCATTTCCCTGCTTGCCGACCCTCTCCACAACGCCTGTCTCACTCATCAGATGCAGTCCCCAGCTTGCAGTATGATTGGGAATATTCGCTTTCCCCGCAAATATCTTCACTGTAAACCGGTCCGGCAGACCGTCGGGTATAAACACCCTGAAGTCCTCAATCCTGTTTAAGTATATCTCGTCATGAAGCGCAGTAGGAATCCTGTCACTTCTGAAATATCCCTTCGGACTTCTCTGCTTTTTTCTTCCGTACTTCGGAACCTCACCGCCATAAATTCTGATTTCTTCAACATCAATAAGCAAAAGGCAGACCGTCAGGTTTTCATTGCCAAGATATTCCCTTATTCCCCAGAGCTCTTCAAAGGCGCTGTAAATATCGCCGTGCTTCGGGGATTTCCTTTTCGATGTCACTGCACCTGTATTTTCATCAACACAGATCACTCTCTTGTTGACGGTAATCGGATGCACAACGGTTACAGGTGCCACTGAAAGAATCTTTTCGAGCTTCTTTTTCATTTTTGACAGACTTCTTGTCTGTATCTCAATTATCCCCTGTTCTCCTACAATATCTGCCACAAAGTCGCCGACATTGATTTCCTGACAGTCTGAATGAGGTTCGAAATACAGCTTCAATGCAGCGTGAAGGGATTTTTCGGAAAGGGTGCCGATTGAACTGCGCTCTCTTATTTCCTCCGCTGCAGTCCTGCATGCCCAGTCAAATCTTTCCTTATCCATTTACGTTCTCCTGCTCTTCATACAGTCCAAGGCGTATTTTCCATTTAAGAATCCTCATTACCGATTCATCAAGTCTCTCCTGTGTGATTTCACCGTCATTCACCGCTTTAAGCAGATTGTTGTAAGCCTTCACAGGGTCAGAGGGCAGGCAAAGCATATCTATGCCTGCAAGGAACGCCTGAACGCAAGGATCCTTGCCGTTACAGAACTCAATGATCGCACCCATATCGAGAGCATCGGTAAGCACCACACCGTCAAAGCCGAGATAATCGCGTATAAGCGACAAACATTCCGGCGACATTGATGCAGGATTAACAGGATCAACATCATCGATTATTGTATGAGTTACCATTATGGAATCTGCCCCTGCTTTTATTCCGTACTCAAACGGAACAAGATCCGATGCCTTCAGAGTTCCGATACTTGATGTATTATGGTCAAGTCCCTTATGAGTATCAGCCTTGCTGTTGCCGTATCCCGGGAAATGCTTTATGGATGAACCTACCTGGTTTTCCTTCATTGCAGAAACCACAGTTTCTACATACTCTCCCGTTGCATTGGCATTTTTGCCGAAAGCTCTCTTGTACATGAATGCAGATTTTTCGGTGACCACATCCGCAACAGGGGCAAAGTTGACATTTACTCCATAGGTTTTCAGAAACTCGCACTTGTTGACTGTGTCTTTTTTTATCTCCTCAAGTCCTCCGAGCTTATACAGATCCTGAGGAGATTTGTATCTTTCTGAACGAAGAGCTGACAGTGAACTCATGCGCACAACTGTTCCGCCCTCTTCATCCACACATATAAGCAGTCTGCCGCCTCCTGCTGTCTGGAATGCTTCATTCATATCAATAACATCCTGCTTTGTCTTGCCCTGGAAGTCACTCTTGAACAGCACTATTCCGCCAACCTTGCACTGAGCTATAAGCTCCGAAAACGCCTGTGTACCTTTGCCGCCTGAGCGTATAAGCAGAAGCTGACCGATTTTTTCTTCGGTTGTCATCTCCGACAGCAGCCCCTGTGCCTGAACCTGAACAACATCAATTTCAGGTTCTTTGACCACATCTTCATAGTCAGAAATACTGGGGACCGATACATTCTCCTCTCCCTTGCCCTTTTTGCCGACATCGTTCAGAATTGAAAACAGAACCAGATTTCCAACTACTACCGCAAAGGCAATAAACACTACAATAACCTTCAGTCCAATGCCGCGTTTTTCCTCACCTGCATGCAGCATGGCAAAGCTTCTGTCTGTATCATTCTTTCTGTAGTCTGTTCTTCTCTCATAATCTGACGAGCGTCTTGCCGGGCGATAATCAGCATAATCTCTCTGTCCTGAATCCCCATAACGCGGTCTTCCTTCGTAATATCTTCCGCCGTTTCCCCTGCTGTATCTGTAACCGCCTGAATTTCTGCTGTATCTGTCATCAGAGGGATACCTGCCATCCCTTCTGTACCTGTCAGCCATTGCCTTCACCTCCGGTATATTGCATACATTCTACACCAACTCATCAGGCTCTTCAACCAAATTAGTTTTAATAATTATATTTTTTCAAAAACAGATGCTTTTACAGTCTTTATGTGATAAAATAATAATTACACTATCCCATCTCAGGTGATCACTATGAATGATAACAGATTCAGAAAACGCGTACTTGCTGCAGCCTGTCTTTCCGCCAAAGGAAAGACCTCGCGGGCTTTTACGCTCTTTAATAAACTTCGCGCAGGCACCGATGACGCAGGACTCATGGCTTTTCTCGATTTTCATGAGGGCTTATGCGAAGCAGAACGCGGCAATCATGAGTCCGCTGCCTTACTGCTCTCACGGTGCAGCGATTACTTTGAAACCGCAGGAGAAACATCTCAGGCATGCACCGCCTGCACTGCGCTCGGAAAGTCACTTTCCGCAGCAGGCAGGCACGATGATGCCGTATACGCTTTTCTCAGAGCTGAAAAGCTCACTGAAAACCCTGCCCTTCTCTGTGAGATCAAAACCCTCTGCGCTGAGGCAAGAATGGCAAGCGATACGGTTTATGATACCGGGCTGTTCATTGAGCCCTGCAAATATATGCGGCAGCTGGTAAAAAACGGCGAGGATATTGATACGGATTATTTTATCCGAGCCTGCCTCATTGCCGCCCAGGCGTGCAGTGCAATAAACCTTGATGTTGAAACTGCGGAATTCTGCCTGCTCGGCATTGAATTCGCCCTTGCCAATCCCGATTGCAGCACCCTTCCTCAGGCGCTTGAATGTTCTGAACTGCTGTGCAGAAGCGCTGTTCACACATGGAACAAGGGACTTATTCACGATTCTGCCGAAAAAGCATATTCTTTTGTGTGCTTGCACCCCTTCAATAACGATAAAAGCCACTGGATAAGTCTGCTCCATACCCTCTCTCTTCTTGAGCAGAGCGATACCGCAAAAGCAAATGCAGTGCTTGAGTCTCTTATCGGTCAGAAGCTTAGCTCACAGAACGAGCTGTTCTTTATTTACTGCAGCTGCCTGTCCTCGAAATGCGACTTTTTAAAGGTATCCCAATTGTCCGAGCAGATTCCCACAGGTAATATCGATGAGCTGTATGTATTCGCAGAATCTATAATCGACCGTGGATTTTCTGTAATCGCTGCCGATATTTACAGTCTCGCTCTTGATATTTACCCTGATAATCGTCCTCTTATTGTCCGTCCCTATGCATCTCTGCTTTACCGACTTGGCAATTACAGTGAAAGCGCAAAACTCTACAGTGAGCTTACTCCCAAGTCCACTGATGCTGTGCTCAACCGCGCACATTCCCTTGCAAGCATCCGCAGCGGAGATTCTGAAACCGCAAAAGAACAGATGCTTGCATATATCGAGAACTCCGAAGATAAGGAGGTCTCTCTGACTATCGCGTCAACCCTTGCGATGGATGAGGGCTTCCCTCCCGAATTCTGCGCTTCACTCTATTCGAGACTTGCCCTCCTTCTCGAAAAGAAGGAATGTTCAGGCGATGACATTGTTGATGCCTATAACCGACTTGGAATCTGCCTCTATCGAAGCCAGGCTCCTATCGAAGCGGAAATCAGCGCATTCAAAAAGGCAGCTTCACACGCCGAAACATGCGAAGCTGCCCGAAATACAAATCTTCATGCTGTAATCATATGCAATCTTGCAGAATGCTATATGCGTCAGGGCGATTCTGACCTGTGCTATGATACCTTCAAAAAGGCTGATGAGATATTCTCAGGTATTGATGACCTTGACCTGATGCAGTATTCGACCTGTCTTAAATTCATGTCGGATATTCTGATTCTGCGCGGAGATAAAGAGGGCTCTGCGGAAATCCTGAAAAAGGCAGTAGAGCTGCTCGAGCCTCACGCAGATGATAATCCGTCAATAGCCCGCCAGCTGTCACTTTGCAGAAATGCACTCGGCACTGTATACTTCAAGCTCGGAAAGCCTGAGCTTGAGATTCCGGAGCTTACCAAGGCAATTGAAATTGTCAGCAAATATCCTGTTGACGATGCTTCTCTTGCATTGCTTTATTCAAATCGCGGTGAAGCCTATGAGCGTCTTGGCAAATACGACTGCATGGCAGAAGATTATGCAATATCCCTCGAACTTGGCAAGGAATACGCTCAAAGCAATCCCGACGATGCGGAAGGTCAGATTTCCAGAGCATCAAAATGGCTGTCTATCGGCAGGTATCGTGAGGATTCCATGGAGCACAGCACGGCAATAAGCGCTTATAAAACCGCCCTCGATATTCTTGATGCACTTCCCGACACCAACAGTTTTGACACTGATGAACTGACGGCTTTTGCATATTATCAGCTTGGAAACGCCTACTGTCATCAAAATGTCAAGGATTTCAGCTCAAGCCTTGCTGCCTACAGCCGTTCTCTCTCCATTCTGGAAAGTCTCCCTTCCAGCCCGTCAATAAAGATGCATCTTGCCTCCACCTACGATGCAAGAGCCGCATTCTATGAGGTTTTCGGCGAACATGCTCTTGCTGTTTCCGATTACAGAAAGGCACAGGAGCTTAGAGATTCGGTCGAGGAAGATTCAATATAGTTTACTCAAAGCGGCACACACTGTCAGTATCCAGTGTGCAGCCGCTTTTGTTTCAGGAGAAATAAACGAAAGCGCATTATCTGCGGTTTCCGCCAGCAGTAAAATATCACCGCGATCAATTTCTATTGCACTTTCATACTGCGGCGATATATTTTCGCTTTCTCTTCCAACCACATATATACCTGTTACAAACATCAGAATTATAAGCGTAATAAAAAACGACAGCACAAATCTTCTTACAGATAATTTCATTTTATTCCTCCTTGCTTATGTATCCTGAGAGCACCTTCGCAAGGGACTGTGAAAACAGCGATGCGGTATACTGCGCTTCTTCAAGGGTATTGACCTCGGTGCCTATTTCCACAAGAAGTGAGTTATGGGTCATATGCATATTGTATCTGAAGGGAGCAAAATAAATTGGCCTTGCAAGCCCTTTCCAATCCTCATTAAGCTGTTTCTGTATCTGCACTGCCATCCTGAGATTGTATTCCCAGTCAGGAAAATCCAGATCTCCCTCGTCGTCACAGCCGCTTATTATCATAACCTGCGCTGCTTTTTTACCGTTGATTATTGCAGTGGGCTTTACCTTTGTACCGTCATTGCGCGTTATTGAGTCGCGATGAACATCGATAACCATCTTTATTGAAGGGTATTTTTTGAGATATTCCCCTATCGTGTCCTTTGCTCTGGTGTACGCACCGTTGTATTTAGGATAATCGTGCTTAACTGTAACATGAAGGGTTTTAATTCCTGCCTCGTTAAGTCCATCAGCAATTATTGCGCCAACGGATACTATATTTCTGTCTTCGTCTGTATTTCTCCATTCGGTTCCGGTATCGTACCACACCCTGTCCTCATCGGCATAACATTCAGTTGTGTGGGTATGAATAATCATAACCTGATAATCCCCGTCAACGTCAAGGCTGCAGTCAGGGGGCAATGCAAGAATCTTTTTTATGTCAATATTATGGTTTTTATTGGTATTTTTTACGTTTATGCCGCCATAACTGACCGTTCCTTTGATAATCTGCTCCTCACTTACCTTTTTGATATTCTCCCCCGTGGGAACAGTTGTTGCCGTTGTTGTCGCATGAGTCGTTTCTGTTGTCGTAATTGTTGTGGTAACCGCTGACGTTGAAACGGTCGGTTCCGTCGTCGAAAAAACAATAACCTGTGTATCCGCTTCTTCACCGGAAGTGATATTGGCAGAAAGAACGGTCATCTTTTCAATCAATATTGTAAGTCCCTCTTCTTCAAGCAGCAGCCCGCCCGACTTTATAACAACCGCAACCGTCAGACAGGTAATTACCACCCTCCATACAAACAAGCATATTCTCTTTGCTTTTTCCATCTTCACATTACACCTCCGCATTTTATTGTCTAATAATATGCAGAGAGTCCGTCATCTATACCGAATCATAAAGATCAACAGGGTCATAGTCGGGATGAAGTGCAAGGTTTACAGCCAGCGCGATAAGTCTTGCACCCCTTTTTACAATAAGATCGATTTCTCTGGGTGTTACAATCATCGGAGTCTCTCTCAGCTGTGCTTTTTCTTCAAGCTCAGACAGCAGTTCTTCCGATGCTCCCATTGATTCTGCGGTATCAAGCAGCATTGTTGATGCATCGGCAACAGTCGGAACTCCTATTGCAATCACAGGCACTCCAAGACTTTGTTCATTAATCTCAGGGCGGTTATTGCCGACCCCTGCTCCGGGATTTATTCCTGTATTGCAAAGCTGCACTGTGCAGCCAAGTCTCGAAAGACTTCGCGCAGCAAGAGCATCAATCACTATCACCGCCGAAGGCTTTATGCTGTCAGTCAGTGATCGTATTATTTCAGCCGCTTCTATTCCCGTCTGCCCCAGAACTCCCGGTGCAATCACCGCCGCCGATCTGAGGTTATCCATGCCTGCAATCCTCTTGAATTCTCCAATTATGTGCCTTGTAGCAAGAATACCCTCAGTTGCCAGCGGTCCTACTGCATCGGGGGTAATTGAAGTGTTCCCAAGCCCGACAACCAGTACAGTGCCTTCCTTCGGGATCAACCTTACAATTTCCTCCGCCAGTGTGTCAACCTTTTCGTCATCTCCCGTTATACTGTCACCAAGCGGCGGCATTGTAAGAGTTATATAATTCCCGCGTTTTTTTCCTGCCGCTTTTTCTCCTGCCTCGTTTTTTACGAATATTCTGTCTATTCTGAGCATATCCTTATCTTCAAAGGTGTGTTCTATGCCGCTGCATTCTTCTTCACAAAGCATCTCAATCGCCAGATCGGTTCTGTACTGCATATACATTCTCTCCCTTACCCTTATACCTTTTCCGAAAATTTCCCATATATGCAAAGAGCCGGATCTTTCGATCCGGCGATGCTTATTTATGCTGTATCGGTACTGTGTTTTCCGTAATCGGTACTATTGTGTACCCCTCAGACAGAAGATATTCGATAATCGCAGGCAGCGCTTCGACTGTCGTAAGCTTGCCTGAACCTGTGTCATGCATCAGGATATCAATGACCTCTTTGCCCTTTGAGTTCTTTTTGATATTACTGAGCAGCTTTTCTGCGGGTACATTATTAGCAGATGCATCACCGCTGTCAACATTCCAGTCGTGATAGATATATCCCTTTTCACCGACTGATATTTTCAGCTCGTCCATAAGTCCCTTGCAGTATTTTCTGTGGACCGTATTGCTTGACCCACCCGGGAATCTGATGATTCTTGAACGAACTCCCGTTATATTGTAGACCTTATCTTCAATCTTCTTCAGATCTTCGAAATAAGCACTTTCGCTTTTGTATATCTTTGAATATGTATGGGAATATGCATGAAGAGCAATTGTGTGTCCTCGCTCAACTATCATCCTGTACTGCCTGTCCATGTTTTTCTTGCTTATTACAAAGAAAGTAGCCTTGACACCGTACCTGTCCAGAATATCAAGTATTTCCTCTGTATTTGCAGAAGGTCCGTCATCAAAGGTAAGATATGCAAGCTTGCCGTAAAGTCCGTCTCCTGTCTGCGAAGGGCATCCTGTCTCTGTTGCTGTTGTGTTTTCCGTTGGCGCCGTTGCAGGTACGGTTGTAGTCTGGGTTGCAGCGGTCTCTGTTTCAGCAGATGTTGCCGCTGTGCTCTTTGTGGTCTCTGTTGATACGGTAACACTCTGTGATGTACTTCCCTGAGCACCTGTGCTGCCATAGTATACTCCTGTCATAACCGCAGATGAATCCTCTCTCAGGGAATATGCAACCATAAACACCATGCACACAACCGCAAAGACCAGTATGACAAGAAGCATCGGTTCACTTTTCTTTTTATTCATTAATCCTCACTTCCTCTTTACGTAAGACTATTTTACATAATTCAATCACATAATTCAAGTTCCATTCCCGTAATAAATATGTAAACAAGTTGTTATATAAAAGCATTGACACTTTTAATGATTTGATATAAAATATAAACAGACTATTAACAAAACAAAGGAGGAAAATCCATGAATATTCTTTCATCAGCATATAATGTATTTCTGACTGCCGATGCAGCTGCTGCAGAGGCATCCCCTCTTTCCGGCATTGTTACAATTCTTGTGGCAATCATAGTCGGCTTCTTTGCTCTGAAGATTCTGAAGCACACTGCAAAAACCTTATTTATTCTTGCAGTTGTTATTGCAGGAATTATGCTGGTTACAGGCATAATCGACTTCGCCATGATCAAATCCGCAGGTTATACCATATGGGATTGGCTCCTTAAGACCGATCTCTATCATGAAATCACAAATAAGATAGGTCAGTAAAAAAACTGCCGCTTTACAGCGGCAG